>CAKZLM010000017.1 GCA_937126915.1 uncultured Alphaproteobacteria bacterium | reverse complement strand
GGCGGCCTATTACGATATGGCTGGTGAATTAGAAACTATAAAACCTTATGAGCCTTTGCGATTGGTTCGTGAATCCAGTAATCGATATGATCGTCGCGCGATAGAAATTTACCGTTTGAATGGCAAAAAGTTAGGTTATGTAAAGCGTATCAGAAATACCGCATTGGCAAATCTTATGGACGCTGGTGTTACATTGACCGCTTATGTGGCTGAGTTTGATCTAAACCAACGCTACGTTGATTTGCCGTACGTCGTTGAAATGACAATTCAAAGGTAAGTCAATGATCAAAGCTATAAGTAATTTTATTGTCGGGTATTCTAAGATGTTAAGTATCATTATATTGATGCCATTGTTAATTCAGGACCCCTTACCGCTTTATATTGTTGTCGCAGTCTTTATTGTCACTTTGTTTATAAAGGAAATACAATATGCCCCAAAGAGACGGGCAGCAAAACGGGTATTTGAAGCCGACCAGTTGATGTTGCGTGAAAAAAATTTATTGAAGATTTTGCATGACTATAAAGAATTACAAAAAATGCCAGCGTCAAATTGGGGTGGAAAGGACGCCAAGGATAAGGCCTTAAACCAGATGTTGCGACTATATGAAAAATGGACCAATGAGTATAATCAAGAAGTAGTTGCCTTTTGCAAAAAACATCCTGATCAAGCCTTTTATCTTATTCCTGAGAATAAATAATGATCGTAGTAAGGATGTTTCTGCCATTCTATGCTTGCTTTAGGCATCGTGCTGACTATTCTAGGGGCAACTTAAAATTCAGCATGATTAAAAAGCAAAAATAGGGGAGACAATCATGGCTATTCGTTTTGATGATCAAGTGGCAATTGTAACGGGCGCTGGTGGCGGCTTGGGTCGCTCGCACGCGCTGCTTTTGGCCTCCTTGGGCGCAAAGGTTGTGGTGAATGACCTTGGCGGTTCTGTTGATGGTTCTGGCGGCTCGGTTTCTGCTGCGCAACAAGTGGTTGATGAAATTATAGCGGCAGGTGGTGAGGCCATTGCTAATGGTGCCAATGTTTGTAAGCGCGACGAAGTTGAGGCCATGGTCAAACAAGCAGTTGATACATGGGGACGCATTGATATTTTGATTAACAATGCTGGTATTTTGCGTGATAAAAGCTTTGGTAAGCTGGAAATGGAAAATTGGGATTTGGTGGTTGATGTTCATTTAACCGGATCAGCCAATTGTAGCCGTGCGGTTTGGGATGTGATGAAAGAACAAAATTATGGCCGCATCCTAATGACATCTTCCTCATCAGGTGTATATGGTAACTTTGGTCAGGCAAATTATGGCGCTGCTAAAATGGGTGTTGTTGGTTTGATGAACACACTTTGTATAGAGGGAGCCAAAAGCAACATTCAAGTAAACTCATTGGTGCCTATTGCTGCTACACGCATGACGGAAAACCTTATGGCACCTGAAATGCTGGACATGCTAAAGCCAGAGTTTGTAAGTCCTGCGGCGGTCTATTTGGTGTCTAAAGAGGCACCCAATCGTGCCATTGTGAACGCTGGTGCGGGTGGTTATAGCCGCGTGGTTATTCAAGAAACCAAAGGTGTTGCCCTAAAACATGACGAGGCAACAGTTGATAATTTTGCTGATCATTGGTCACAAATTGATGATCAAAGCGATCTCGATTATTTAACCATGGGGGCTGAGCATACAACTAAATTTGTGAAAATGGCCTTTGAAGTCAATAAAAAATAAATATTGATGTAAAAGGAGTTGTTGATGATGAAAGGACCATTGCAGGGATTAAGAATTGTTGAAATTAAAGGCATTGGTCCTGCTCCTTTTTGCGGTATGCATTTTGCTGATTTAGGGGCTGAGGTTATTTTAATCGAACGCGAAGGGCCACCCTTTAATGATGGCCTGAAGGGGCTTTTAAAGCGCGGGAAACGATCGGTCACGATGGACCTTAAAGACCCCGTCTGTCAGCAAAAGTTACTGAAACTTATCAAGTCAGCGGATGGTTTGATTGAAGGGATGCGTCCTGGCGTTATGGAGCGTTTAGGCCTAGGTCCTGATATATGTCTTAAAGAAAACCCAAAGCTGATTTATGGCCGTATCACAGGTTGGGGGCAAGAGGGGCCCCTTAGCCAAACTGCAGGTCATGACAATAATTATGCCTCCATTTCATCGGCTTTATTTTTAGCAAGCGCAGAGGGGCAAGCGCCCATCGCCCCACCAACCCTGCTGGCTGATATTGGTGGCGGTGCGCATTATCTGATGATTGGAATGTTATCGGCCCTTAGGCAGGTTCAAGAAACTGGCAAGGGTGATGTGATTGATGCAGCCATGGTAGATGGCAGCGCCCATATGATGAATTTGGTGCTTGATCTGGTTGGGTCTGGCGCTATGAATGGTATCAAGCGCGGCATCGGCCTGCTGGACGGGCCGCATTATTATCACACCTATGTCTGCTCTGATGGTGGCTATATTACTTTTGGTGCCTTGGAAAAACAGTTCTATGTTGAATTTTTGGGGCTAATGGGCCTGCAAGTCGACCCTGACTTTAACGACCAACATTCAGTGGTAAGCTGGCCTAAGCAAAAGGCTAAGCTGGCGGGCTTGTTCGTAACCAAACCCCGCGATCACTGGGTGAAACTGTTTGAAGGGTCTGACGCTTGTATTGCGCCAGTGTTAAACGTTGAGGAGGCGGTGCAGCACCCCCATAATGTGGCGCGTAACGTGTTTTTCCAAGACCATGGCTATGTGGAAGTGCGCGCGGCACCATGTTTTCAAAATTATGATACGCCAACACCACCTGATATCCCTGAAAAAGGTGGCGACAATGAGTGGTTAGAAGCAGAGTTGGCGAAACTATAAAATCGATGATTTTTTTTGCCTCCTAGGGTATCCAAGCCTTTGTAATTATTTTAAAACAAGCTAAACTATAAAAAAATAAGGTGAGGAATGACAGAAAAGCCAGAAAACTATAATTCTGACGATCAGAATGAGGAGCTTGAAGCGCCAGCAGAGAACGAGTCTGAGCACTCGGTGGAGGCTGAGAACGCGCGTCAAACCCAGTTGCTGGATGAAATTCATGTTGCCTTAAGTGAAGAGACAACCGATCACCTTCGCGCTCTTTGTGCTGACCTTCGTTATGAGGATTTGGCAGATCTAATGGAGCTTTTAAAGCCCGATGATCGTAAAGCTCTTATCGAAGCGATTCGTTCTGAATTTGATGCTGACCTATTGAGTGAGCTGGAAGGTCGGGCCCTTGAAGATGTTATCAGCGTTCTTGAACCACAAGAAATTGCTGATGCGGTTCAAAGTATGGATACCGATGATGCGGTATGGGTTCTTGAAGAATTAAGCGAAGAAGAACAGCAAGACGTTCTAGACCGCATCAGCGATGATGATCGTATGATGATCGAGCAGTCGCTTTCCTATCCAGAGGATAGTGCGGGCCGCTTGATGCAGCGTGATTTGATCTCAGTGCCCACTTTTTGGACCGTGGGTCAAACCCTTGATTATTTGCGTGAAACCCCAGATTTGCCTGAAGATTTTTGGGAAATCTTCGTGGTTGACCCAACGCACAGGCCCATTGGTACCTTGCCGTTGTCGTGGGTTATGCGTGCCAAACGCCCAACCAAAATTCAAGACTTGATGAAGACCGAGCAAACCTTGATTCCTATTGAAATGGATCAGGAAGAGATTGCATACCGCTTCCAAAAATATAATTTGGTGTCGGCTGCGGTTGTGGATGATGATGGTCGTTTGGCTGGTATGGTTACAGTAGATGACATCGTTGACGTTATTGAAGAAGAGGCAGATGAAGATATTCTAGCCCTTGCGGGTGTTAGCGAAGGTGACGTTAACATTACCGTAACAAAAATATTCAAAAGCCGTTTTGGATGGCTGTTTTTAAACCTGTTAACTGCCATTTTGGCATCACTGGTTATTGGTGTTTTTGATGCCACCATCCAACAATTGGTGGCACTGGCGATCTTAATGCCGATTGTTGCATCAATGGGGGGAAATGCTGGCACACAAACAATGACGGTGGCGGTGCGTGCACTGGCGACCAAAGAATTAAGCACCGCAAATGCGTGGCGGGTTTTTGGAAAAGAGGTCAGCGTTGGTATAATGAACGGTGTTTTATTTGCCGTCATTATGGGGGCGGTTACTCACATATGGTTTAGCGACATAATGTTGGGCGCGGTCATAGGGTTGGCGATGATCGTTAATTTGTTCTTTGCTGCCATGGCGGGCATTGTGGTGCCAATGACGCTTGATCGGTTTAATATTGACCCCGCAGTTTCTTCAAGTGTGTTTGTGACCACCATCACAGATGTGGTGGGTTTCTTTGCTTTTTTAGGCCTCGCAGCCTTCATGTTGTTGTAGGGGAGCGATAATGGCCGCAAAACCTCAAGTCCTATTTGTTGACGATGAACCCGTAACCGCAAAGCTTTATGCCCGCGCCATTCATTCACGGGGCATTGGTTGTGTCATTGCGGAAGGCGGTGAAGAAGGCCTTCGATTAGCCAAAGAAATTGAACCCCGAGTGATTGTGTCTGATGTTCAAATGCCAGGCATGGATGGGTTTGAATTTTGCCAAGAATTGGTTGAACGCGGTTTGAAAAACGTTCCGGTTATCTTTTTCACCGGCCATGATAATATTGATATTTTAACCTATGGGCTTCATGCGGGGGGCGATGACTTCTTAATCAAAGGGTCCAGTCTGACGGAAATTCTACAGCGTGTAACCTTTTGGATGGCAACAGGTTTTCGCTCACTACCCTATATTGCAAGATCCAAAGCCATCAAATTACTGTATCAAGAATTAGAGACCGCTGTTCCCGCAGTGTCTGATGTTATTAGGGTTGATTCGGTTTTGCTGAAGAAGCTGACCGATCAAGCGGTGGCGGAAACAGCAATGGTGAGTGACCAATATGGTGAGCGCATGGTGGAGAGAATTTTCTTTCTAGGGCGACTTAGCCATTTGGTTCTAGAGCAGTGCCAAACCTTAGGCACCGTAGTGCGTTTCCCCGATTATCTGATGGGGGCGATTGCGCAATTAAACTATGACTGGTTGCCTGAGTTAGAAGTTTTGATGCACTATTTTGATTATTTTTCCAGCGATCCCCGCTTTAAAGAGGCTGCTGAAAAAGGATTGATTGAGGTAACTTAATCCAATCAAGATGATGACAAGGAAGGCTCAATGCCGCAACATTTAATCAAGCTGTCTGTGGGAACCCAAAGCCCAGAGATGTTGCATATATGGCAAGAACAACGATCTTATATGGATGATGAGGGCCAGCAGGTGGTGGCTCATGTAACCCGTAATCGCCCAAAGCGCGAGAAAGAGGTGCTAGATGGTGGGTCATTATATTGGATTGTGAAGGGCCAAATTGTTGCTAGAAACCAAATTGTCGGTTTAGAGGATGTGGAAAGCAGCGATGGCAAAAAGCGCTGTGCTTTAATTTTAAAAGTGCCCGCCGTTGAAACCTTTCCAAAGCGTCATAAGATTTTCCAAGGGTGGCGTTATTTAGACCCTGATAATGCCCCAGATGACATGCCAAAGGGGCAAAAGGGTTTTTCCGAAATGCCTGCAGAAATGGTCATGGACTTGAAAGAGCTAGGCTTAATCTAGGCGACTGGAATATTGTCAATTAAGCGGGTTTTACCTATTTTGGCGGCTACAAAAAGCCGCGTTTCATTGGTTACTGTTTGACTAGTTAATAGGGTGCTAGCCTCGCGAAATTCCAAATAATCAACACTGTCGAAGCCTGCTTCAATTAGGTCAATAGCCCCATCTTCCATCAAACTTTCAAGATTTTGTCCTTGGTGCGCTTTTTTCGCCATGTCTTGAAGAATTTTTGGAATGTACTGTGCGATGCTGCGCTCTTCCTCTGTTAGATACACATTTCTAGATGACGTGGCCAAACCATCGCCATCACGAATAAGTGGTGCCCCTAAGATGCTAACAGGAATGTCTAGGTCGGAGACAAAACGTTTAATCACCTGCAGTTGCTGATAATCTTTTTCACCAAAAACAGCAACATCCGGCAGGCATTGCAACAGTAACTTTGTAACCACGGTGGCAACACCGTCAAAATGACCCGGGCGATTAGCGCCACATAAAACTGTGGTCATGGATGTGAGGGTGATGTTGGTGGTAAAGCCCTTTGGATACATTTCATCAACAGTGGGGCAAAAGGCAAGGTCTGTTTTAATGCTTGATAGGGCATTAATATCGGCTTCTTCTTGACGGGGGTATTTGTCCAAGTCCTCGTTCGGGCCAAATTGTTTTGGGTTTACAAAAATGCTGACCACCACGCGATCGGCATGGTTGCGGGCAAAATCAACCAAGCTAAGGTGGCCTTTATGTAAGGCTCCCATAGTGGGCACTAAGGCAACCTTCAGGCCCTCTTGTCGCCACTGATGAACAACAGCTCTAAGGTCATCAACGGTTCGCACAATAGGGGTTTTAAAGGACATAAACGGCTCGTACAAAATGTCAAATATTATGATCGGTCATTATGGGGCATTTCCAGCTTGCCACCATTTGGGTGTTAAGCTGGCATCATCAAAGCGGGCAAAGCGATTGACGCGAATGATTTGCTCTAACTCTTCCACATATAATTCTTTTCGTTCTGAATAGTCAATCAATCCATGAACCAAAAGCTGACCATTGATGTCTTCTTCCGCATGGCGGGCATGGGCGCGCATCAAGCGAAATTGCTTATAGGCACTGTGGGTGTTTAGATTGCGACTGTAGGCTCGCACTGATGCTAAAAGATGCTCAAAGGCTTTAATTTTATGGGTTTTGCCTTCATCTCTTTGTTCGGGGACGATGCCATCATCTTCATCGCTCCACGTCCATTGCCCATAAATGGCATTACCCAATTGAACAAAGCGTGATGTGCCCCATCCGCTTTCAATGGCGGCTTGAGCAAGGGCGAGAGAAGGGGGGATAACGTCAACACGTAAAAGCAACTCGTCAAAAGCTTTTTGCGATAAAGGGTTGTTTAGGCGCACCCGATAAGAGCGTAGCATTTGCTTAAGCCAAGCTATTTGGCGTGGTGAAAAGCGTAAATTCTGCTTAAAGCGTTCGTGCAATTCTTCTAACTTTTTACGGTCTTCTGTTATTAATTCGTTGCTGTATAAAACCAGCGGAAGAATGGTTGCTGTGAAAAGGCGTTTCTTTTGGGCTACTGGCAGGTCATTCAGACTTTCAGGCATGCTGGTTAAATAAACACGCGGCACTGGAACATTTCGTTTGATGTCTTGCGGCTTGAACCCCAAATCATCGAAAATATGTTCGGCTGATTTATGGGGTGTTTTTAAATTTAAACTGTCGATGGGGTCCCCCAAAAGGTGGGCATTGCGGCTGTTGTTAACAACAATGATACCCAAGCCAGCAGGTAGGGTGAAAACCAGGGCTAAAAAGATAGCAATCCATACTCGTCTAGGCATTCGTTACTCCTACATTCAGGTGCAGCGTTTTGCTTGGGGACAGCAACCACTTGCGAATGAGTGACGCGTCTTAGATCACAATATAGACTGATTTAAGGCAAATTTAAACCTTTTGCGATGGATAAAGTACTTTCCCCCTGATTCCCATGATGTTAAGATGGGGTCAAAGACAGGGCTGAAGCCATTTAACAACAAAAATAAGAAGGTATAATTTTATGAGCAGACCCCACGTCATTGTGCTGGGAAATGAAAAGGGTGGTTGTGGCAAGTCAACCACCGCGATGCACTTGATTATGAATTTACAGCGCGAGGGATATCGCGTTGCTAGTATGGATTTAGATGCACGTCAAAGAACATTGACCCGCTATTTCGAAAATCGCCGCCGCTTTGCTGAGGAAAAAAACGTTAGACTGCTGCCTAATCCGCATGTGGTGCTGCCAAAATCAGACCTGCCTACGGTCAAAGAAATGGAGGCCGATGAAACCAGACGTTTTATGAAGGCATATGAAGAATTGTCGAAAGACGCTGATATTTTGGTGATTGATTGTCCGGGTAGCGATTCGTTTCTATCCCGCCTTGCTCACAGTTGGGCAGATACCATCATAACGCCTGTGAATGATAGCTTTGTGGATGTGGATTTGCTGGCAAAAGTAAACCCCAACACCCATGAGGTTGAGCAATTAAGCCTTTATTCTGAGATGGTTTGGAAAAGCAGGCAGGCCCGCGCCACCCGTGATAAAGGCCAAATTGATTGGATCGTTTTGCGTAACCGTGTGTCTGGCATTGATGCTCGCAATAAACGTTATGTTGAGGGGGTTCTTGAAAAATTGGCAAAACGTGTTGGCTTCCGATTTGTTGCGGGTTTTGGCGAGCGGGTGATTTATCGTGAGCTTTTCTTGAAAGGTCTCACCTTGGTTGATTTAAAGAAAACATCGGGCCTTGGTGGCAAGGGTCTTAGTATGTCTGAGGTGGCAGCACGCCAAGAGTTACGCCGTTTGATGGAATGCTTGCGCCTACCATCACTTGAAAGCTTGGCACAGGCTTCTTAAATCTAGGAAGCTTTGGATTTTAAACGATTGGGGTTTGGATGTTTTTTTTCGGAATCATGGCCTTAGTTTTTGTTATTCTTTTATTATATTGGTTGGCCAATGCAAAACCTGAAACTGTGCGTGGTTTTATGTTTAGTTTTGTGATTGTGGCCTTAATCATTGCGGCTATTGTATTGGCTTTGATGGGGCGTTACTTGCTCAGTTTTCCATTACTTTTGGCGGCTTTTACAGGGTGGCGGCGCTATCGCATGGTAAAGGGCGCGTGGCAAACCTATCAATCTTTTAAGGATAAAGTTTCGGGAGGGTCATCAACCCCTAATTCAACGCAAATGGATCGAAAACAGGCCTTAGATGTGTTGGGTCTAAAAGATCCCATTGATCAAAAAATGGTCAATGACGCGTGGCAAAAATTAATGCAAAAATTGCATCCTGATAGCGGTGGCAACGATTATCTTGCCAGTCAATTAAATGCGGCCCGCGAAACCCTTTTAAATGAACTTAAAGAAAAACAATAAGTTAGTTTTTCTGGTTTAAGAATTGCATTGTGAAACACGTTGAGAGGTGCTTCATAATTTGGTGGCTTTTAACCTGGGGCTTGTAGATGTTGAAATCGTCCCTAACTATAAGTATGATTACGATATGAAGCGCAAAAAAGAACCAGACTTCAATGAGAGAAACATGACATTGACGATTACAATGACGGACGATCCTAAAAAAAATCATGATGATGATTTTGAAGCAGGCCTTTTGACCCAAACACGGGAAAAAACCAAAAAGCCCTCGCTTTATAAGGTGATCTTATTGAATGATGATTACACCCCGATGGACTTTGTTGTGATGGTTTTGCAACGAGTTTTTCGTATGACCATTGAAGATGCAACGCAGGTCATGTTGCAGGTGCATCAACGCGGCGTCGGGGTTTGTGGTGTGTTTACCTATGAGGTGGCAGAAACCAAAGTGATGCAAGTGATGGACTATGCTAGGCGCAATGAACATCCGCTACAATGCACCATGGAAAAAGAATAAAAAAATAAAACTGGGATGAAACGGACAGACTAATAATCATAGAACAGGAACAAAAGATATGAGCGCGTTTTCATCAGCATTAGAACAAACCCTTCACCGTGCCTTGGGCGAGGCCAATAAGCGCAACCATGAATACGCTACTTTAGAGCATTTATTGTTGGGCCTTCTTGATGACCCTGATGCCATTGCGGTGTTGGTGGCATGTGCTGTTGATATTGGCTTGCTTCGTGAACAATTGATTGAATTCATTGATGAACATTTAACCTATCTTGTGGCTGAGGATGATGAGCCGGTTGAGGCAACCCCTGCGATTGCCTTCCAGCGGGTGGTGCAGCGCGCCATTTTGCATGTCCAAAGCTCGGGCCGTGAAGAAACCACTGGTGCCAATGTCTTGGTAGCCTTGTTCAGTGAACGTGAAAGCTATGCTACTTATTATCTTCAACAGCAGGATATGACCCGTTTTGATGCGGTAAGTTACATCAGTCATGGTGTAGCCAAGGTGACTAACATGTCGCAAGAACGCCCTATCACAGGGGTTAGTGATGCGGAAGAAAGCACCCAAAGTGTGGGCGAAGATAATGTCGAAGTTGCCAAAGGTGCCTTGGATAGTTATTGCGTTAATTTAAACCAAAAAGCCTATGATGGGAAAATTGACCCCCTTATTGGCCGTGACAATGAAGTGGCACGGGTTATTCAAGTGTTATGTCGTCGCAATAAAAACAATCCGCTGTTGGTGGGTGACCCCGGTGTTGGCAAAACCGCCATTGCTGAAGGTTTGGCCCTTAAAATTGCCAATGAAGAGGTGCCAGATGTCTTGGCTGCCTCAGAGATTTATTCTCTTGATATGGGCGCTTTGTTGGCAGGAACCCGCTATCGTGGTGACTTTGAAGAACGTCTAAAAGCGGTGGTGAAAGAATTAGAAGATCATCCTGATGCAGTTTTGTTTATTGATGAAATTCATACTGTCATTGGGGCAGGGGCCACATCTGGTGGCGCCATGGATGCCTCTAACCTTTTAAAGCCTGCGTTATCCTCTGGTAGCATTCGCTGCATGGGGTCAACCACCTATAAAGAATTTCGGTCTCATTTTGAGAAAGACCGCGCCTTGTTGCGTCGCTTCCAAAAAATTGATGTTAATGAACCATCAAAAGACGATGCCATTAAAATTATGCAGGGCTTAAAACCATATTATGAGGAATATCATAACCTGCGCTATACCAATGAGGCGATTAAGGCATCGGTTGATTTATCAGCTCGTTATATCAATGACCGCAAGCTTCCAGACAGCGCCATTGACGTGATTGATGAAGTGGGTGCGGCTGAGGCCTTAAAGCCAACCTCAAAACGTCGCAAGGTCATTGGGGTGAAAGATGTGGAAGCCGTGGTTGCTAAAATTGCCCGTATTCCCGAAAAATCGGTCAATAAAGACGATGCGCGGGTGATGAAAAACTTATCATCGGACCTGCGTCGTGTTGTCTTTGGGCAAGATAGAGCGATTAAGGTTTTAAGTTCAGCGATTAAATTGTCGCGTGCAGGTTTACGTGATGAAAACAAGCCGATCGGTAATTATCTATTCTCTGGCCCGACAGGCGTTGGTAAAACCGAAGTAGCGCGTCAGTTAGCCTATCTATTAGGTGTACCGTTAAAGCGCTTTGATATGTCAGAATATATGGAACGCCACGCTGTATCGCGCTTGATTGGGGCACCTCCAGGCTATGTCGGTTTTGACCAAGGTGGCTTGCTAACCGATGCCATTGATCAGCATCCCCATTGTGTTTTGCTGCTTGATGAAATTGAAAAAGCCCATCCTGACCTGTTTAATGTTTTATTACAGGTGATGGATAACGGCACCTTAACGGACAGCAATGGTAAGTCGGTTGATTTTAGGAATGTCGTTCTAATCATGACCACCAACGCTGGGGCAAAAGAAATGGCGAAACAGGCCATTGGCTTTGGCGCTAGCAATAAGCTCGATGCCGATGATGAAGCCATTAAAAACATGTTTACGCCTGAATTTAGAAACCGCTTAGATGCGATTGTGCCATTTGATTATCTCTCTGATGAGGTGATAGAGCGTGTGGTTGATAAATTCATTCTTGAGCTTGAGATGCAACTATCAGATCGTCAAGTAGAGATTAGCCTAAGCAATGAAGCAAAAAAATACCTAGCCAAGAAAGGGTATGATCGCTTGTTTGGCGCGCGGCCTTTATCGCGTTTAATTCAAGAGAAAATTAAAACCCCGCTGGCTGATGAACTGTTATTTGGGAAGTTGCAAAAAGGCGGTGAAGTGGTGGTTCATGCTAAAGAGGGTAACCTGTCGTTTGAGATTATCCCTAAGGCACCCGCTGCCAAAAAGAAAACCTCTAAGGCAAAGAAAAAGCCTGCCGAAAAGGCCTAAGGTTTCTTTTCTTTTTGTGATTGTAAAAGCCCTTGTCACATTGCTGATTGGGGCTTTTTTTGTATCCATTCGCTGGATCATCAGATCAGCCCCTCCAAAAAACCAAAACCCCAAAAACCAATATGACCTTAGTTGATGGTGCCTCTTACATAAAATATAACCATAAGGGATAATTATTTTCTTGACACCGTCACACAGGTTCGCTATAGTGTGGTTAATGCCAGTATTGCGTTCAGCATTCTGGTTTTCATGTTCTCGCTAGTTATTTTTTAGCGCAGCCGCAGGCCCTATGATGGGGTGTGTGGCTTTTTTTATATTTGGAGAATCACAATGAACCCTGTTTTGCTGACGGGCCCCCTGGTGGAGCCTGTTTCCCTTAGTGATGTCAAATCGCATGTGCGCATTGATCATGTTGATGACGATGACTATTTATCGCACTTAATTGCCGCTGCACGACGCTATGTTGAAGAGTATCTTGGTTTGGCCTTGATCAAACGCACCTATGGTTGGCAATTAAGTCGTTGGCCTGCCAGAAAATCAAACAGCCCAGCTAGAAGCTTGGATGTGCCCATTGGCCCCTTGATGGGTGTGGATAATATTTATCTTTATGATGAAGCAGGCAATCCAACCATTTGGAACAATGATAATTATTATGTCGCCAAATCATTGGATCAAATTTTTCGCAAAGAAACAACATCATGGCCGCAACCCCTGCGGTTTCCTGAGGGTATAGAAATTCATTATCAGGCAGGGTTTGGCGAAAACCCCAGTGATATTCCATCGGTTATTCGTCAAGCAATTACCCAGTTGGTAAGTCATTTTTATGAATCGCGCCTGCCCGTGACCGATGCCGCTCTTAAGCCTATTCCTTTTGGTGTTACAGAATTATTGTCGCCCTACAGAAAGCGGAGGTTGGTATGAAATTAGGTCTTCATTATAATAATTTGAAGCATCGCGTTAGCCTTTATGAACGCCTCCAAGTGATTGGGGAGGGTGGGCGCAAAACCGTGACTTGGCAGCTTATCTCAAATGTTTGGGCAGATTTAAAGCCAAAGCCACTTGGTGCGGTTCAACGGGCTGAAAGGATGGAATATCCTGTGACCCATACTTTGATGGTGCCTTACCACTCCAGTTATTTAACCACCCGCCGCATTGATTATGGCAGTCGCCAGTTTGTGGTGAAATCCACCATCAATGTGAACGAAGAAAATCATTGGATTCAGTTTCAATGTGAAGAAGAAACCTAACAATCACAGCCTAAGTTAAGGGATTGTTTTTAAATTATGTTATGTCAACCACGCCAATATTTTTGGGGTGGTTTTTTTATGGAGAATGAACCATGTCAGCCATGGCAGCTTATGAATTGCAAAGCGCAGTTTATACAAAACTAACCAATGATAGCGCCATTATGGCGATTGTTGATGCGGTGTGGGATGAGCCTGACACCGATGCCCTATACCCATATATCACGATGGGCGATGGCACAGTACGCGATAAATCAACCAAAACCTCAACCGGCGCGGAACACACCTTTGTTCTGGATATTTGGTCCGATGATGCAGGCCGCATGCAGGTGAAAGAAATTATGGGTTTAATTCATAATTGTCTTCATGAGCAAAATATGACGGTAACCGATAACCATTTGGTTTTTATCCGTTTTGATTATGCCGAAGATTTTCGCGATACCGAAGGGCCTGAGCCGCTGTATCACGGGGTTATGCGCTTTAAGGCCATTACTACAGAATAACCTAGCCCCAAAAGAGAGGAATGACCATGTCTAAAATGAAAGAGTTAAAAGACTTACAAATGTCTGATCCAGAGATGATGGAAGATCAGATGATACAAGAAGTTTCGCGGGTTTATGCCTTGCTGGCCCTCCATGAAAACTGGTTGGAGACGTTGTTTGTTGAGTATTTTAAGGCAATGGATAATCCGCTTAAAAAAGCGCAGGGTTATTTTGACCAGCAATCTAAGCTACCTCAATGGGCTGAAAATTTGGATCAAATGCCCCATCCGATGGGTGATTATTTAAAACAGCACTTACTTCATTCAACCGATAGCTTTCAACAAAAAGTGATAGCAGGTTTGATGATGAACGCGGCTAACGACACTTAACAACATAAAAGTTTTCTCAATAGCCTTTAGATGAAAGGCCATTGAAAAAGGGGGATCATTCCTCGCTGGCTTAAAGCCAACTCTACCGCCTAACTTTGGCATCGTGCCAAAGTTGGGCATTTTTTTTATCAACAACTGAAAGAAAGGAGAAGCCAAATGGCTGCTCAACACGGTAAAGACTTTTTATTGAAAATTGAAGACAGCGGCACCCCAGGGACATATTTAGATGTCGGTGGGTTTCGCTCAAACTCGTTCAGCATGAACAATGAAACCATCGACATCACGTCTAAGTCCAGCAACAATATGCGTGAATTGTTATCAGGTGGGGGTGTGCAATCCTTTTCCACATCTGGCAGTGGTGTCTTTATGGACGATACCACATTCACCAATGTGGAGGGCTTGGCGCGATCAAAAGCCCTTCATAAATGGCAAATTGTTGTGCCAGATTTTGGGACCTATGAAGCTGAGTTTCAGGTCACCAGCCTTGAGTTTTCTGGTGAACACAATGGTGAGGTAACTTACAGCATTTCACTGGAATCATCCGGTGCTGTAACTTTCACTGCTAACTAACCCCCTAACATTTAAGATTTCCATTTCTGGTGAAACTGACCTGAGGTTGGGTTTAGGTGGCTGCTAAATTGATTGTAGCTCAAACCCTGCCTCAGGCTTTTTATAGCTATGAGAAGAGTGAGAAAGATATGTTAACATTTTTTGAAGCCCGTAATGAAGCCAAACTAATCATTGAAAAACAAGTGATCTGGATGGTGCCAACTTTTGAAACCTTGTTGAAGGTGGAAAACCAAATTGACCGCAGTCTTATCCCCGTTATTGAGCGTCTAACCACCAACCAAGCGAGTGTCTCAGAGATATTGGAGTTGCTACATTATATGGCTGTTGATCCGATTGAAGATATTAAGGCGGTTGAAGTGTGGATTCGACACAATCAAGCGGAAGCCAACCAGTCGATGGCGCGCTTTATATCACTTGCTTTAAGCGGTGGTAAAAAGGGAAAGGGGATAGCGGCCTAGAAAAGGAGCCGCTGACCAAATTTCCTTTTTATGACTATTTGGGCATAGCCAGTGCCTATTTGAACTGGACCCCAACAGATTTTTGGCGAGCAACCCCATGGGAATTTAACGCAGCCCTAGATGGCTTGATGGAAAAACTGGGTGTTAGAGCAAAAAACCCCATGAAACGGGAAGAGTTTTTGACCCTGCTGGAAAAGCATGGCGAGCCTGAAACAATCAAGAAATTAAAAGATAGGAGACAATGATGCCCTGTATTTCAGATATTTTGACAAATATTAACACCAGTGTTGATGCCATCAAAAACGCTGTTGGCGGAGCAAACTCTAAAGAGGGGCAAGAGAATAATGTTCTGCCCAAAGATGAATTGGTAGGCGAAGAAACGGGTGGCAATCAAGGCCAAGGTAAAATGGATGCCATGCTTACCAAATTAGATGCTTTAATCACTTTGGGTGAAACCAATCCTGCGGCGATTAAATCAGTCTTAATGTCAGCCAATGAAAAAGTCATTACTGATTTGAAAGCGTCTGAAGAAGAAACCCGAAATATTTTGAAAGCAGCCTTTGCAGAATTACTACCCACAAAAGGGGAAGGGGTGAGGCCATCAACTGTGACAGGTAAAGCCGTTGAGGCCCTTAAAACGGTGACATCGCCGGAAGATTTTGACACATTATCCACCGAAGCAACTGCCTTGATGGAAAAGGAATGCCCTTGTAGTGATGATTTTCAACAACTGTTTGATCTGCTTAACCAAGTACTTGAAAAGGCTGGTTTAACGGTGGATGGTGAAACTGGTTTAATGACCCCAATTGAGGCATCTGCAACCCTTGCTAATGGCTTTAATGGCGGTATAAACGGCAGCAATGTATCGTTGGATAAAAAAAACGATGAGGTCAAAGATGTTTTGGACGATAAAAAGATCACCATGGAAGCATGGAACATCGAGATTGAGGCTTTCAAGGATAATGCCATTGGTGCCTTTGACGCGATGTTACAAAGTGGTGAGTTTTCGATTAAATCACTGGGTAAACAATTGAAGCAAATGGCTAAGAATATGCTGGTTCAAAAGCTTATCCCGATGATGTTTGGCTTTTCTGATCTTGGCGCTGCCAGTGGTGGTGGGCTAGGTGGCTTGCTTGGCAGTTTCTTTGGCCGTGAAACGGGTGGTCGTGTGTCAGCAGGAACGCCTTATTTAGTGGGGGAAAAGCGCCCTGAAATTTTTATTCCTGATCATGCTGGAACTGTGGCGCGCTCCTTAGGAGAGGGTGCTGGTGCAGGGGCAAAACCTGCGATGAACATGGTGCAAAATGTGCATTTTACGCCGGATGTGAAAAACACCGTTCGTGCAGAAATTTACCAAGCTGCGCCACAAATTGCCGCAACTGCAAAAGCCATGGTTTATGAAAGCTTGCGTGGCAATCGTTACTAAAACTGACTAAGCAAAAGGGGTTTAGTTGTTTTGAATGGTGCCGCCTTCACTGTTGTTGGAAGAGCGATTGAAGGCACGAATTTCTTCGTTAATTTTGTTTTGAAGAACTTCTAATTCATCAGCCACGCCATTGAAGTCATCAATCCAGCGATCGCGTTGTTCTTTGTTCATATGAACGAACATTTTTTCGCGATTGGCCTCCATACAGTTAAGATAATTATTTACCAAGGTACCATAGGTGCGAATACCAGAAATAGCCGCATTCATTTGGGTGCGGTTGGCAATGGCACCTGATGGGATAACCGGCTTTTCTTGTGGAGGGAAACCACAATCCTGTGCCACGGGGCTGCTGGTTATTGGTGCAGCGGTCCGCGGTGTTGATTGCTCAACCGGATTGGTTGGAAGGTCTTGCGCCCATGAAACGGTTGCACCTGATACCGCCATTAAAAGGCCGGTTGCTAGGGCTGCAATTGTTTTTTTAGCGTTCATGGTTCGGCGTTTCCTTTCCAATAGTTTGTTCAGGCCTTTGCGAGAGGCTGAATGTGACGGCAACATACAGCCCTTACCCCAAAAGCGCAATCCCCATTTCATGGCTTGTGGCGATATTTTCGAGCATCGCCAAGGCTTCTCTTATGAACATTATTTGCCACCACAATGTGGCGACTTAAAGGAGAGACAGATATGTCTTTAATCAAATCATTTATCACAAAAGTGCGTGGTGCAAACGGTACCACAGCCTTGGTTGAACAAAAGGCTAGCGCCATTGGCGGCCTAAAAACCTCTGCAAGTGCGACCCATTGGCTGGGTCTTAAGCAGCCGCAATGGACCAACCGTAATTATGAAAACCTTGCTAAAGAAGGTTATCGGAAAAATGTTATAGCCAACCGCGCTGTGAAAATTGTCGCAGAAAGTGCAGCATCCATCCCTTTCAAGCTTTATCGCGGGGGCCAACCTATCAAGCACCATGCTTTATTAGATTTGTTGGTAAAACCTAATCCCTTACAATCAGGTAAAGATTTATTGGAAAGTTTTTACAGTTATTTGCAAATTGCCGGAAATGGTTGGTTAGAAGGTGTTGCCAATGCCAGTGGGCATGTTGCCGAAATTTATACCTTAAGGCCTGACCGAATGCAGATTGTTCCGGGCAGCAAGGGCTTTCCTGTTCGCTATGATTATAAGGTTGGCGCTAAAACCCATAGTTTTCCGGTTGACTTCATTACCGGCGAAAGCCCTGTGCTGCATCTTAAAACCTTTCATCCAACCGATGACTGGTACGGTCTTAGCCCACTTGAAGCGGCGGCATATGGCGTTGATATTCATAATGCAGCGTCGGGTTGGAACAAGGCCTTATTTGATAACGCAGCACGGCCCTCAGGTGCCTTGGTGTTTGAGCCGGGCGAGGGGCAATCATCCAGCTTAACCGATGAACAGTTTGATCGCTTGAAAAACGAACTGGAAAGCCATTATATGGGGGCTAGTAATGCAGGGCGGCCTTTCTTGCTTGAAGGGGGGCTTAAATGGCAACAAATTGCTTTTAGTCCTGCGGATATGGAATTTATCAATGCCAAGCATGTATCGGCGAGAGAAATTGCCTTGGCTTTTGGTGTGCCACCCATGTTGTTGGGTATTCCGGGCGATAATACCTATGCCAATTATGCCGAAGCCAATCGCGCCTTGTGGCGTTTAACCCTATTGCCTTTGTTAGAGAAAACCGCTGCTGCGCTTAACAGTTGGTTGGTGCCAAAGTTTGGTTCTGAGCTTGAATTGCGGGTTGACCGTGACGCCATTCCAGCCTTGCAAAGTGAGCGTGAAGCCCTATGGAAACGCATTGGTGAGGCTGATTTTTTAACGGTTGATGAAAAGCGCGAGGCCCTTGGTTTCGCACCGATGCGTGATGTGGTTAAGGATGTTAAAGATGAAGGCTGATGAAGAAGATCCAGGCCGCACCCTTGCGGCCTTAGGGCAGGCAGCGCATGAAGAGGGTTTGTCGATCCAGCATCTGCAAGCCCTGATCGAAGAAGCCAGTGACCTTGGGGCCAAGCGGGCCTTAGCCCGCATTGGATTGCATGATGATCGTGCCAGTAACGATATGCGCGACCTTAGAAACCTCTTGGACAGTTGGCGTGAAACCCGTCGTACCATGTGGCGCACGGTGGTTAAATGGACCACCACATTGATCATGATATTTATCGCAGCAGGTGTTGCGGTAAAATTTCAAAACCCCTTTTGGGATTAACTTTTTTTGAAGGGTGTGAAGTTGTTAAGGGCTTTGATGTGTTGATCAACCATATTGGTTTCATGATCCAAATAGTCAGCAACGGCTGAGCGGAAATTGGGATCAGATATAAAATGGGCAGATTGTGTTTTGGTTGGAACATAGCCACGGGCGAGCTTATGTTCGCCTTGGGCACCAGCCTCAACACGGTCTAATTTATGGCTGATAGCGTAATCAATGGCTTGATAATAACACAGTTCAAAATGCAGGCAGGGGTGATGTTCAATCGCCCCCCAATAGCGCCCATAAAGGGTGTCTGGCCCTAAAAAGTTTAAGGCCCCGGCGATGTATCGCCCTTCTCTTTCTGCCAACATTAACACAATTTTATCCGCCATTGTTTCTCCAATGGTTGAGAAAAACTCGCGGTTTAAATAGGGTCTTCCCCATTTGCGCATGCTGGTGTTGATGTAAAACTCAAAATAATCATCCCAATGGTGTTCTTTAATGTCATCACCCGTCAAATGACGGATGCTGATGTTGTTTTGGGTGGCTGTTTTGCGCTCTTTTCTGATGTTTTTGCGTTTGCGTGATGACAGACTAGCTAAAAAGTCATCAAAGCTGGCGTAATTATCATTATTCCAATGAAATTGTTGATCAGACCTGATCAGGTAGGGGGTGTTTTCAAGGACCGCCAAATCATCGTCGCCTAAAAAGGTAATATGCAGGCTGGAGAGGTTTTGCTTTTGACAAAGTTCTGCTGCCCCCATAGCTAGCAGGGTTTTGTGTTCTTTGGTTTTTGCCAATAACCGTGGCCCCGTTACGGGTGTAAAAGGCACTGATGATTGCAGTTTAGGATAATATTGCCCGCCAGCGCGTTGAAAGGCCTCGGCCCAATTGTGATCAAAAACATATTCGCCTTGGCTGTGGCTTTTTAAATAAAGTGGCATGATGCCCAGCAATTGATCACTATCGTCATGCAGGCTTAGGTGATGCGGCAGCCAACCTGTTTCCGCGCTAACACAGCCAGATTGCTCTAACGCCAGCATAAATTCCCACGACAAAAACGGATTATCTCCTGCCAGCGAACTCCAGTTATCTGCTGAAAGTTCGGTCAGGCTACTGTGGGTTTTTACATACATGGGCATGATCGTTTGGTGCATATCTTTTGTTTTGGGGTTAAAGAAAACGGGGCAAGACGTATTGTCCAGCCCCGTTCGTGTATACTCTAAATAAATCGTGCTGGATTAATCAGAAATTTCTACCAAGGCATCAATTTCAACGGGCACATTAAGCGGCAGGGCATTAACGCCAACCGCCGCACGACTGTGACGGCCCGCATCGCCAAATACATCCACCATCAAGTCAGAGGCACCATTCCCAACTTTTGGTTGGTCGCCATAACCATCCACACAGTTAACAAAAATACCGAGGCGTACAATGCGTTTAACGCGCTCTAGATCACCATCAAGAGCAGCATTTAGCTGTGCCAAAATGTTGATGCCACATTGACGCGCCACTTGTTGGGCTTCTTCAAGGCTAAGGTCTTGTCCAACTTTACCTGTCGGCATGGAGCCATCAGGGCGAACAGGAATTTGTCCTGACACACTGATAAGATTACCCGTGATGACGTAAGGTACGTAAGTCGCAACAGGTGCTACAGGTTTTGGCAGGTCTAGGCCTAATTCTTTTAAACGATTTGCAACAGACATTATTTTTCCCCATATTGTTATTTTGGATAAAAAGATCCCCTCTTCCATAACAGGAAGAGGGGATAATGACCACGCAAAAAATTGCGTGTGGGACAGACCTCTATAAATTCTTTTGCCGTCTTTCAATCACAAGGCCTGTTTTGTGAAGGAAAGTAGATGGTGATCGCTTACAATCGTTGCAATTGATCAATGGTTTTTTTGCGGCGGGTTTTTTCTTGATACATAGAAAAATCAGCTGCGCTAATAATATTTCTTTTGTCTTCTTTGCTGCCAAAAACCCGCTTCCCAAGACTAACTTTAGGGCTGATACTAATGCCGTTAATATTAAAATGGGTGCTGTTAATCGCATCAGCTAAGGCATCTAAACGGGCCAAGCCATGTTCAATGTTACACTGGCTCATTAGGATGACAAATTCATCGCCACCCCTGCGCGCTGCAAAGTCGGTGTTACGAATGCTGTTTCCTAAAATGCGCGATAAACGGCGCAACACTTCATCACCAATTTCATGGCCATGGGTGTCATTAATTTCTTTAAAGCCATCCAAGTCAAGATAACCGATGATGCCACATTCATCATGACGATCAGAACGTGCTAGCAAATTATCTAATTGCTTTTCAAGACCGCGACGGTTCAACAAACCTGTTAATTCGTCGGTCATGCAAAGGTTTTCAAGCATGACAATACGATTTCGTTGCTCGTTTATCTGTTGCTCGGCACTGGCCGCAAAATCTAAAATTTCTTGGATGATTTCCCACTGATTACCGCCTACAGCAACGCCTTGCTTGCCTGACTGGTTTAACAGTCTATTGGCAATGCGGCCTACAATTGGGTTTAATTCCTTCGATATTTCGTCGGGAAATTTCACCGGGCGGTTCATGTCTGTCTCCTTATAGGTCCAGCGCTTTTTTCGTGGGGGGTGCGCTTTGTCTCACCATCGCAATCACTATGCCAACATAAAAACTATATAAAAAACATGTGGTTAAAAGGTTTTTTGGGTGATGTTGGCCGATGTGTTGTGGAGATTTTTGCCGCATGATATTGGCGGTGTTTGGTAAATTTTACCTAGAAGGGCAATTTCTTCCCCCTTAAAGCTAACCGTGTAGATTATTTTAAATCGCGCCCGGTACCGATAATTTTATCGCCAAATTTTTTGTGCAGCTTATCCAAAGCTTTTTCAGCAGCATTCTTTTTGTTAAGGCGCGGGTCGGCAATATCTATGGCGGGGCTATCATCGCCACTTTTTAATTCGCTGACCCCAACTCCAATAAGACGATAAGAGACGCCTGATTGGGTTTTTGACAACAACATTTGTGCTGCATTGAAAATAATATGCATCATGTTTGTGGGGCTGGCGAGGTGGGTTTGGCGTGTGATACTGCGATGATGGCTGGTTTTTAGCTTTAAGGTCACCGTGCTGCCCATGATACCCTTGTTTTTTAAGCTGTTAGAAACGTCGTTCGATAAGCGCCAAATATAACTTTCTAGGGCATCATGGTCATAAATATCTTTTTCGAAGGTGGTTTCTTTGGATAGGCTCTTACGTTCACTAACGTTGCTGACCACCCGGCGATCAATTCCTCGTGATAAAAAATATAATCGATTGCCCAGTGTGCCATGGGCTTTTATCAAATCAGCCTGCTCCATGGCTTGTAATTGCTTGATGGTGGTTAACCCTATCTTTGCAAGTTTGCTAGCGGTTTTTCCGCCAATACCCCATATTTTTGAAATCGGCAGGGTAGCTAAAAAGTCTAAGGTTTCTGCCTCTCCAATCACTGAAAACCCTTGTGGCTTTTTAAGGTCCGAGGCAATTTTCGCTAAAAACTTATTATGACTTAAGCCAACGGACACAGTGATGCCGATCTCTTCTTCAATTTTTCGGGCAAACCTAGTGAGAGTTTCTGCTGGTGTTGATTTATGCAGAGCTTCAGTTCCTTTCAAATTTAAGAAGGCCTCATCAATAGATAAGGGCTCTACATCCGGTGTTAGGTCCTGCATCATGGCACGGATTTGATATCCAACTTCTTGATATTTAGCCATGTTAGGTTTGACGATAACGGCGTCAGGGCAAGCTTTCAGAGCCTTGAACATGGGCATGGCAGAATGCACACCATACATGCGGGCATTATAGCAACAGGTCGAGACTACTCCTCTCTTGCCACCACCAATGATGACAGGGTGTGCCTCTAGGTCTGGGTTGTCACGTTTTTCAATGGCGGCATAAAAGGCATCACAATCAATGTGGGCAATGGCTAAATTATCCAGCTCTGGGTGGTTTAACTGCCTTTTGCTGCCGCATTTAGGGCATCGTTTAACTGTGGGTGAAAAACGGTGCTGGCAGTCACGACATAATGCTTGGCTTGTTGGCGACGACATGGTCAGTTTCATCCCTGACTTTGGGGGTGAGATAAAAGCGTCATGATGGGCTCTTTTGCCTCTTTCCAACAGTCGATGCGTTGGTGGCGATGTTTTGGGGTCGGGACAATGCTTTGTAATTGAGGCTCTGCAACCATATGAACACAATCTACATGGCTGGCATGCTGTTTCACTGA
Source organism: uncultured Alphaproteobacteria bacterium (assembly GCA_937126915.1). Classification (GTDB taxonomy): domain Bacteria; phylum Pseudomonadota; class Alphaproteobacteria; order Sphingomonadales; family SMXR01; genus CAKZLM01. The sequence continues at coordinate 43,952 of CAKZLM010000017.1, read as the reverse complement.
GTCAATATTGTGTGGCAGGTCATCAACAAAAACGCATGGCGCTGTCAGTTTTGCGGTTAGGTGGTTCATGGTTGGGCCTTTTAATCCGCGCCCACTGATCAGAGGAAAGTCCATACCATGGCTTTTTAAAGATGCTTGTCGTCGATCTTTGGCATGCAGTGGTAGGTTTGAATAGATGATCACTTGTGCATGCTCGGCTATATGATTAAGGCTATCGGCAGCGTGATTGACCGGTGGGCATGTCTCGACATTTTCTTGAAAAAATCTGTCGATAAACTGCAATGCCAGCTTTTTCTCAAGCGGGTTTTGGGTTTGCTGGTGCTTGACATTATTAAAAATATCATAGCTCTCAAAACTGAGGTGATAACCATGATCAGCGAAATAATTTTTTAGGGGCAGGGCAAAATGTACTAAAACCTCATCAGCATCGCACACCAGCATAGGCCTGCAGGGATCAATTGTGATGTCAGAAATTTGCTGTAAAATGAAGTCTTCAACCATATTATTCTCTATTTTTTCATACTGAGCAAATAATAGCGCTTTTTAAGTGATTATCTATACTGAATAATTTGCAATCATAAACAATCTATGATTAAAATTGTAGAATGAAGGCTAAGTAGCAACCAATTTTATGTAGAATATTGGCTAAAGTCATGATTTGTAATGAAAATGTAGCAATAATGTAGCTATGATAAGGACAACATGATTTTCAATTGTTAGGGCGGTATTATGGCGAAAAAAATATTAATTGTTGAAGACAATGAGCTAAACATGAAGTTGTTCTGTGATCTCTTAGAAGCTCATGACTTTGAAACCATTCAAACCAAGGATGGTATGTCTGCCCTTGATCTTGCTAGGGAACATAAGCCCGATCTTATTTTGATGGACATTCAATTGCCTGAGGTTTCTGGCTTAGAAGTAACAAAATGGATTAAAGAAGACGATGAATTAAAGTCTATTCCTGTTGTTGCTGTGACGGCTTTCGCGATGAAAGGCGATGAAGAAAAAATTCGTGATGGTGGCTGTGAAGCTTACATTGCAAAACCCATCTCTGTTGGCCAGTTCCTTGAGACGGTCAATCAGTTTGTTGGATAGGGCTGATGACAGCACGCGTTCTGGTCGTTGATGATATCCTACCAAATGTGAAATTACTGGAAGCAAAGCTTACCAGCGAATATTTTGACGTGCTCTGCGCGACTTCAGGGCCTGAAGCCTTGGACATTATTCAGCGCGAACAGCCCGATATCGTCCTCTTAGATATTATGATGCCGGGCATGAACGGTTTTGAGGTTTGTGAGAAGATTAAGTCTGACCCCTTAACAACCCATATTCCTGTGGTGATGATCACAGCGCTTGATCAACCGTCTGATCGGGTTGCAGGGCTTGAGGCGGGTGCCGATGACTTTTTGACCAAACCTGTTCGGGATGTAGCCTTGTTTGCGCGTGTGCGTTCTTTGGTTCGCTTAAAAGTCACCATGGATGAGTTCAGGAACCGTGAGGCGACTGACTTGCAGCTTGGTTTGGACGAAGATACAGGCAAGCAAATTGTTTTTGAGCCTGATACAACCAGTATTTTGCTGATGGAAGAAAATGAAACTGCAGCAGAACGTATGCTTGCTGACCTTTCCACCATTGCTACAGTTACCCATCGAACTGGTGGTAGTGAAGTGGCTGATCGTGCCCGTGAGCGTAATTATGATTTGGTGATTGTCAGCTTAACCATGAAAAGCACCGATGGCCTTCGCATCTGCTCTAAGCTTCGGTCCTTTGATGAAACCAGGCAGGTGCCCATTTTGGTTTTAGTCGATGAGGATGATACCCGACAATTGGTTCGTGCTTTGGAGATGGGGGTCAATGATTATTTGGTTCGCCCTGCTGATAGTTTGGAAATGATGGCGCGGGTGAAAACACAATTGAAGCGCAAGCGCTTTGCTGACCAATTGCGTGAGAATTTGCACCTTTCTATGCGCCTTGCTACCACTGATGCGGTAACCGGGCTTTATAACCGCCATTATATGACTAGCCATTTGGAAACATTAGCCACAGCTAGCCGTCAAAAGGGCAAGGATTTAACGGTTTCCTTGTTGGATATCGACTTCTTTAAAAAGGTGAATGATACCTATGGTCACGCCTCTGGTGATGAGGTGTTGAAGGAATTTGCAGAACGCATGGCGCGCAATATTCGCGGCGTTGATTTAGCGGCCCGTTATGGTGGTGAGGAATTTGTGGTTATCATGCCTGATACTGAACTGCGGGTGGCAGAAATTATCTGTGAGCGCTTGCGCCTTACCATTGCGGAGGAACCGTTTAAAATTTCGATCCAAGAGGAGCCAATTGCCATCACGGTGAGTATTGGTGCGGCGATTTTAAAGGAAAATGAAACCCCACAAGAATGTTTGGAGCGGGCTGACCAAGCCCTATATAAAGCCAAGCATGAAGGCCGTAATAGGGTGGTGGTTCTATCTAATGATTAATAAGCGATAACTAGCTATTACGCCTTAAGCAGCCCTTTAAACCCTATACAAGAAACAGGAAAAGCCCCCAAGCAATATTGCACTGGGGGCTTAATCATGTTTCAGCAGAGACAAAAATTATTTAATTTTTGTCTCTTTGAATTCTACGTGCTTGCGAACCACAGGGTCATACTTACGGAAAACCATTTTCTCAGTATGAGTACGAGGGTTTTTCTTAGTTACATAGAAAAAGCCTGTGTCGGCAGTGCTCAAAAGCTTAATTTTAATGCTTGTAGGTTTGGCCATGGTCCAAACTCCAGTTAATTTATAATACGATATAAATACCTACTTAACCCGTAAGCAGGCGGTTTGGGGGGAACATACTGATGAAAAATAATAAGTCAAGATTATTTGCAAAAAAGCGCTAATTTTTTGCATCCAGCTATTGGCGTTTACCGCGGCGTCTAACATTACCTTTTTTAGGGGTACCTTTTTGCGGGCGACGGCTTTTGCTGCGTTTGCCTTTGTGACCGCCAGAAAACGGCAGGTTTTGCATCTCCAACCTAAGGGATCCAGTGGTTTTATCAACATCCACTAGCTTTACTTCGACCTCTTGTCCTAATTGGAAGGTATTGCCAAAACGCTTACCCACTAACTGGTGATTCTTTTCGTCATGTTCATAGAAATCGCCAAAAAGCGACGCCATAGGAACGAATCCATCAGCGGCACTGTGGTTCAAGGTGATGAACAATCCAAAACGGGTAACGCCTGAAATACGGCCTTTAAAATCTTGGTCAACTTTATCTGCCAAAAAGGCTGCTAAATAACGATCATTAGATTCGCGTTCTGCGGCCATGGCGCGGCGTTCTGTTTTAGAAATTTCTTCACCGATAAAGCTCATCTTTTCAGCCTGCTCATCTGTTAGGCCATCATTGCCCAGTTTCAGTGCCTTCACCAATCCGCGATGTACAAGCAAGTCAGAATAACGCCTAATTGGTGAGGTGAAGTGAGCATATTTTTGCAAAGCCAAACCAAAATGGCCTTGGTTTTCCGGGCTGTAATAAGCTTGGGTTTGGGTTCTGAGAACCACGGTGTTAACCAAGTCAGCGATGGGTTTGTCTTTTACTTTGGCCAGAATATTATTAAATAAAGCGGGGCGCAGCACTTGACCCTTAGCAAGGCTAATATCAAGGGTTTTAAGAAACTCTCTTAAGTGTTCAACCTTGTCCATGGGTGGCTCTTCATGCACACGATACATACAAGGCACTTGATGTTTTTCTAATTCTTCTGCAGCCGCCACATTGGCGATGATCATATATTCTTCTACCACGCGGTGGGCATCAAGGCGATCACGCAGGGCAATTTCCTCAACTTGACCCGCCTGTGATAAAATGATCTTGCGTTCTGCTACGTCCAGTTCCAGCGGCGATCGTTTTTCCCGTGCTGCCATCAAGGCCTGCCATGCGCCATACAAGGGCTTTAAAACGGGTTCTAGTAAGCGTTCACTGGTTTCTGTAAACTGGGTGCCATCAATGGCGGCTTGAACGTCCTGATAGCTTATATTGGCGTCTGAGCGCATGATAATGCGTTCAAACTTATGGCGTTTCTTGTTACCGTCTTTATCCAGCCAAATATGACAAGCCATGGCGGCACGATCAACACCGGGTTTGAGGGAACATAAATCGGTTGATAATTCCTCAGGCAACATTGGCACCACTCGGTCAGGGAAATAACAACTGTTGCCGCGTTTGCGCGCTTCTTTGTCAATGGGGCTGTTGGTGGTCACATAATGCGCCACATCGGCAATGGCGATTATGATGTGCCACCCTCCTGGGTTATTGGGGTCAGTATCCGCCTCAGCAAAAATAGCATCATCATGATCACGGGCATCAACGGGGTCAATGGTGACCAAGGGTATATCGCGCAGGTCTGTACGTCCTTCTATGGGCGCTGCGGTGGCCTTTTTGGCTTGTTCTAAAACGTCTTCAGGAAAGTCCATCGGGATGCCATGATGATGAATGGCGATCAGGCTGATGGATTTGGGTGCATTCAAGTCGCCTAGGCATTCAACCACAACCGCCTTTTTCATGCGTTTAAAGCGCTTGGCCGCGGGGTCTCTTACTTCTTTGGCAAGGACCAGCATGCCATGTTCAGCGCCATTAGCATCGGCAGAGCTAACAAAATATTCATCGCGAACTTTACGGTCAGTGGGTTTGATGTTGCCACCACTTTCACCGCCCTCATAAATACCTAAAATGGATTGAGGAGCGTTTTCCAGCACTTTAACCACATTAGCAACATAATGCGGTCCATCGGCATCGCGGTTTTTGGTTAAGCGTGCAAGAACACGGTCACCAGGGGCAAGAGGCTTAAATTGGCGGCCCCGCTTTGGGGTTAGGTAAATGGGTAAATGATCGCCATCGCCTTCCCATTTTACCGCGCGGGCGGTTAGGTCGCCGTAAGGGTCAATGCCGGTAATTTCAATTACGGTAACAGCAGGCAAATCGTCAGGCTGCCTAAGGGCGCGACCAGCATCTTGAACCAAGGTGCCATCGGATTTCATTTCTGCCAAAAGATGCTTTAAAAGGGCACGATCGTCACCACGGATATGAAACGCACGGGCAATTTCACGTTTTGACACCTTGCCATCAGCGGCATCAATAAAGCCCAGTATTTCCTCACGGGTAGGAAATGGCCGGGCTTTTTTGTGTTTGTCGGACTTATGCTTGTTTTTGCTCAATCAAATGTCCTATTCGCTGGTTTTCTTAGCGGTTGTCTTCTTCGCCGTGGTTTTCTTAGCAGTTGTTTTCTTAGCAGCAGGTTTCTTCGCTGCTGCTTTCTTTTTAGGGGCAGCCTTTTTCTTTGTGGCGCGCTTTGGTTTGGCCGCCTTGGCAGCAATCATTTCTACGGCTTGTTCTAAGGTCACACTTTCAGGGTCAGTGCCACGTGGAATGGTGGCATTGACTTTTAAATGGTTCACATACGGGCCATAACGGCCATCCATCACCCGCACTGGCTCGCCATCATCGGGATGCTTGCCAAGGGCTTTAAGTTCGCTTGGGCCGGATGACTTTTGCTTGGCTTCTGCTAAAAGCGCCACGGCACGGTTTAAGCCAACAGAAAACACTTCTTCGGTTGATGAAAGCTTACCATATTTTTTCTCATGCTGCACATAAGGTCCATAGCGGCCAATGTTGGCATAAATCATCTCGCCGGTTTCAGGGTGGGCACCCACTTCACGTGGTAGAGAAATAAGCTTCACCGCGTCTTCGAAGGTGATATCAGCAGGCGACATATCTTTAGGGATGGAAGCCCGTTTTGGCTTGCTGCCTTTTTCTGCCTCACCTAATTGAATGTAGGGGCCAAAGCGACCATCGCGAACAGTAATATCAAGCCCTGTGTCAGGGTCTTGGCCTAAAACGCGGGGACCATCGCTTGGTGCTTTATCAGGGTCTTCGCCAATTTGGCGGGTATAACCACAGTCAGGATAATTAGAGCAACCAATAAAGGCCCCATAACGGCTGGTTTTAAGGCTCAGTTGACCATCATCACAAGAGGGGCATTTGCGCGCTTTTTCGCGGTCTTCACCGGGAAATAAATAGCGACCCAAATAAACATTCAAGGCATCAATGACCTCAGATGTTTTAACCCCTAAAACTTCTTCAGTTTTGGCATGAAATTCTTGCCAGAAGGTTTTTAAAACCGCTTTCCAATCCATCTCGCCAGCAGAAATTTTATCCAACTGTTCTTCCAAGTTAGCGGTAAAATCATATTCCACATAGCGCTTAAAGAAGCTTTCCAAAAAGGCGGTAACAATCTTACCACGGTCTTCGGGGATAAAGCGGTTTCGCTCCATGCGTACATAGTTACGGTCCCGTAACACAGACAATGTGCTGGCGTATGTACTTGGTCGACCAATGCCCAGTTCTTCCATTTTTTTCACCAAAGAGGCCTCAGAAAAACGTGGTGGAGGCTCGGTAAAGTGTTGCGCTGGGTGGGTGGCTTTGACGCCAATTTTCTCACCATCAACCAGTGATGGCAGGCGAACATCATTATCATCTTTGTTTTTATCCGATGACTTTTGATCATCCCGGCCTTCTTGATATAATTTCAAGAAGCCATCAAATTTCATAATGCTGCCATTGGCGCGAAGGCCAGTTTGACCATCACCAGACAGCATGTCAACGCGGGTTTGCTCTAATCTAGCAGGGGCCATTTGGCTGGCAATGGTGCGCTTCCAAATTAGGGTGTAAAGTTTTAGTTCATCTTGGTCCAACGCACTGCTGAGGCTTTCAGGGCGGCGGGCAAGGTTGGTTGGGCGAATGGCTTCGTGTGCCTCTTGCGCGTTCTTTGCTTTACTTTTGTAGAAAACAGGCTTTTCAGGCACATAATTGTTGCCCCAGTTTTCTTCGATCACATGACGCGCCGAGAACACCGCCTCGTTTGACATTTGCACACCATCGGTACGCATATAGGTGATCAGGCCAACGGTTTCGCCGCCAAGGTTTTTACCCTCGTACAAGCTTTGTGCGACTTGCATGGTGCGGCTGGCGTTAAAGCCTAGCTTACGCGATGCTTCTTGTTGCAATGTAGACGTGGTAAAGGGTGGTTGCGGACGGCGGGTGGTTGGCTTTTTCTCAATGCTTGAGATGTTAAAGTCGCCATTTCTAATCAGCTCATTGGCGCGCATCGCATCTTTTTCATTGGTTAAGCCCATTTTATCAAGCTTTTCACCGTCAAGGCGTGTTAAGCGCGCCTCAAATGTTTCGTTGCGTTCCGACAGCATGTCAGCTTTGATTGACCAATATTCTTCAGAGATAAAGTCATTAATCTCGTTTTCACGTTGCACGATCAAACGCAGGGCTACAGATTGCACACGACCAGCAGATCGTGAACCCGGTAACTTGCGCCATAAAACAGGCGATAAGGTAAAGCCCACCAAATAATCTAAAGCACGACGGGCAAGATAGGCATCAACCAGCTCTTGATTAATGTCACGTGGGTGCGCCATGGCATCAAGAATGGCAGACTTGGTAATTTCATTGAAGGCAACGCGTTTGATCTCAACATCTTTAAGAACGCGGCGTTTTTTTAACACGTCCAACACGTGCCAAGAAATGGCTTCCCCTTCACGGTCGGGGTCGGTTGCTAGAAACAGTTTATCAGAGCCTTTGACGCTTGAAGCAATATCGCTGATGCGTTTTTTTGATTTGCTGTCGGCTTCCCAAACCATGGCAAAATCATTCTCAGGATCAACAGAGCCATCTTTAGAGGGAAGATCACGGATATGGCCATAACTGGCTAAAACCTTATAGTCAGACCCAAGGTATTTATTGATTGTTTTCGCTTTTGCTGGCGATTCCACAATAACAATATTCATAAATTAATATCCGTTTTTTGCTTTAGTTATACGTCTCTTCCTTTATTCAGCTAGAGCAGATTGGGGCGATGATCAAGCAGAATCAGCCATTGGCCCCTTAATTAGTTGCGTCATCCTGGCTTAAACAAATCATATTTCCAGGGTAGCGGATCAATCGCCCAGCCAGCTCTAATTCTAAAATAACAGCCATGGCGGTGGCGGCGTCAAGGTCTGTAGAGCGTAACAATTCATCCAGATGAACGGCATGATAACTAAGGCTGGCAAGCAGTGTTTCATGGTCTTTTTCGTTGGGGGAAGGGTTTGCTCCGTCATCACCAAAATTGAAGCTAAGATTATCGGGTTCTGAAAGCGGGGACTTTAAAATTGGGGTGATAATATCAATAATATCATCACCTGATTCGATCAATGCCGCCCCTTGTTTAATAAGTCCGTTGCAGCCTTGCGCGCGCGGATCAAGCGGCGAGCCGGGAATGGCAAAAACTTGACGCCCCTGTTCAAGGGCTAGTCGTGATGTGATCAATGAGCCAGATTTTGGTGCGGCTTCAACAACCAAAACACCTAAGCTAAGGCCTGAGATGATGCGGTTGCGGCGCGGAAAGTGGCTGGCCTGTGGTTTGGTGCCCAAGGGGTGTTCTGATAATAGTAAGCCTTGTTCACTGACAGCTTGCTGCAATTCTTTGTTTTCGCGCGGGTAGGGAACGTCAAGGCCTGTACCTAAAACCGCAATGGTGCCGGTTTTAAGGGCCCCCACATGGGCGTTCGTATCAATGCCTCGTGCCAAGCCAGATGTGACGATACAATCGCGCTCACCCAATTCTGTTGCTATGGTGCGGGCAATTTTTTGACCTGCAGCACTGGCGTTTCTGGCACCCACAATAGCGATGCTGGGTTTGTCAAATAAATGGATGTGTCCCTTAGCAAGTAATACAGGCGGTGCATCTTCTAATTGCGCAAGAGGGGTGGGGTAAAAATCATCACCCCATATAATAAAGCGTGCGCCAAATGCTTTTGCGCCGGCTAATTCTTTTTCAGCCTGTGCTTTTGGGTAAATTTTTATGGGCTTTTTGCGGCCCCCCTTTTTGGCCAGATCTGGGATGGCGTCAAGCGCTGCGTCGGCGGTTTTAGAGTTGGCTAACAAATGGCGAAAAGTAATGGGGCCAATATTGTCACTGCGAATAAGGCGCAGGCGGGCCAGTCGTTCATGATTGTTAATGCGGTTTTGACTAGGATCACTCATGCAATCTATTGTGATTAATAATTTTTCCTTGTCAATCAAAAGTGGTGCTTAGTCTTTTTTCTTACCGCCTATCTTAGGCTCAACCCCTTCAAGAATACGAACAATGTTGCTGCGGTGCGCCCAAAAGATGAGGGCACCCATCGCTAAAATTGCAGGGAACAAGCTGGGGTCAGCAATATTAAGCAAGTCAAAATAACTAACCACAAGAATCACTAAGGTGGCAATTAAGGCGCTAAGTGATGATATTTTGAATAATACCGCACTTACCAGCCAGCTTAACCCTGCAATGACACCAATCATCAGGTTTAAGGCAAATAAGGTGCCTAAAAAGGTTGCCACACCTTTGCCACCCTTAAATTTAAGCCATATAGGGAATACATGGCCTAAAAAGGCCGCCGTGCCCCCAATGGCTGGGCCATGCACTGGCTCTAGCATATAGCCGATGCCAACAGCAATGGCCCCCTTACCGCTATCAAGCAGCAGGGTTAATAATGCCAAAAACTTATGACCCGTGCGTAAAACATTGGTGGCCCCTATGTTGCCAGAACCAATTTGACGAATATCCCCAAGGCCCGCCATTCGCGTTAAAACCAAGCCAAAAGGCACGGCCCCTAACAAATATCCACCAACCAAACAGATTAATAAGTTTAGGTCGCTTAGCATGCTGGTTTCGGTCATGGGTTTTTATGTCCTCTCAAACACGGTATGGCCATTGATAATGGTCTTTATAACACAGCCTTGAACAGGTCGTCTATCTAATGGACAGACAATATCTTCTTGTCGGTGTCCTTGGCGCGAATGGTTGGCAAGCAGGCGGTGTGGCTTGGTTGGGTCAACGAGAATGACATCACCAGGGGTGCCAGCTTTTAAACGCCCTTGCGGCAGATCAAAATGATTGGCGGGGTTGGTGGTCACCAAAGGCAGCAGACTATTGAGGTCACTGGCCCCCGTGTTGGTTAATTCTAACAGCATGGTCAGCATCGATGTTTGAGCGGGCATGCCAGCTTTCGCCTGAGCAAAAGGCAGCGACTTATCATCACGGGTTGTTTTTACATGCCCTGAAGCAATGATCTTGATGGTGCCATCATTTAGGGCATCGATCACTCCTTGGCGATCAAAGTCAAGGCGCAAAGGCGGGAAAAACTTTGCCCGTGTGTCATACCCTACAATGGCTAATTCGTTTAAAGAGAAATAAGCAGGATGGGTAAGGGCAATTAGGCCATCATCCTGCATGTGTCTTAAATGGTCTAGGCCAAAATAGCTGGACATGGGCCCTAAAAGTGTCGTTGCCTTGGGGGGAAATTGCTTTAAAAAGTTAGTTTCGGCATCAACGGCTATACCTTCTAATCCCATGCGATTTGCGGTGTCGCCTGCAAGGGCAAGGCCTGTTTCGCTGGCTAGAATGGGCCGCTCGATTTGATGGTTGGCATGACAATGCAGTCTTGGTCCCATTACTTGGTCATAATTGTCGCTGTTTGTTGCAGTGTTTTTGCCTGTAACAAGCGTTGTGATGCCGCCATAAAGGGCCGAGATTGGATCATAATCAACAAAGTCACAATCAATCAAACCGGGTAGAAGTAAATGGCCCTTTGCATTTATGGTTTCAACCCCAAGGGGCGCATCGATTGTTAGTGCAATATCCCGAATAACCCCATCAATGATCAATAAGTCGGCGCCTTTCATATCAAGCCCCTCAGCGGGATCAAAAATATGGGCATTGGTGATTAAAATATTGCCTGCAGGCACTGGCAATGGGGGCTGTTCAGTCATGAAAATGTCAATTCGTCAAAGCGTTTATTATCTGTTGAAGCGTTAGGATGATTGTGCTGCAAGGGCACGGGTTGGTTCAGTTAGGGCATCAATCACAGCCATACGGGCAGCCACACCCATTTCAACTTGTAGGGTGATCAGTGATCGAACAGGGTCATCTGCAACCATAGAAGCAATCTCTAAACCACGGTTCATGGGGCCCGGGTGCATCACATGAGCGCCTTCATTGGCAAGGTTTAAGCGTTCTGGTGTTAGGCCCCAATGTTTATGATAGGTATCAAGGGACAAGCTGTTGATATTTTCAATGCGTTCTTTTTGAATGCGCAACATCATCACAATGTCGCTACCTTTAAGGCCTTCTTCCATGGTATAGAAAACCTCAACCCCCATGCGGTCAATCTCGTCTGGGATTAGGCTTTCAGGGCCAATAACACGAACCTTGGCCCCCATGGCGTTTAGCAAGTGAATGTTAGATCGCGCCACACGGCTGTGTTTAATGTCCCCGCAAATCGTAACGGTAAGGCCGTGAATATGACCACGGGTGCGGCGAATGGTTAGGGCATCAAGCAGGGCCTGTGTAGGGTGTTCGTGGGTGCCATCACCAGCGTTAATAATGCCGCAATTTAAATGTTCAGCCAGCTGGGCCACAGCGCCAGATTCGCTGTGTCGCAATACCACCACATCGGGGCGCATGGCATCAAGGGTGGTGGTTGTATCCAGCAATGTTTCGCCTTTTTTCAAAGAACTGGTCGAGGCGGTGAAAGACGATACATTCAACCCCAAACGCTTGCCTGCAATATCAAACGACATTAAGGTGCGGGTTGAATTTTCGAAAAACATATTGATCTGGGTGAGGCCACGACCAAGGTCAGAATGCTTTAAAGGTTGGCGATTAAAGTCGGCATAATGATCGGCTTTATCCAATAGATATTGGATGGCAATGGGATCCATACCCTCAATCGCTAAGAAATGTTTTTGGCGAAACTTAGGGCCACCATCAGCGGGGTCAACCATGGCCCGGCGATAGTCAGAAAAGTGCGGTGTTTGGGTGGTGTTATCAGCATCAGACATGACGTTTGTTATCCCATCGTTTGTAACCGATCAAGCGCGCCTTGCAGAATATAGCTTGCGGCCATTTTATCAACCAATTCTTTTCGTCTAGCACGGCTGCGATCAGCCTCAATCAGGGTGCGGGTAACAGCAGCTGTTGATAAGCGCTCGTCCCAATAGGTGACCATAATGTCAGAAATTTCGCCAATGTTTTCAGCGAATTGACGGGTGGATTGGCACCGTGGTCCTTCCGTTCCATCCATGTTAACCGGCATGCCAAGCACCAAACCTGCCACCCGTTGCTGCTGGCACAGATCAAGAATGCGATTGGCGTCTTTGGTAAACTTTGTGCGCTTAACCAATTCCATCGGTGTTGAAATGGTGCGAGTGGTATCTGACAAGGCGAGACCAATGGTTTTTGATCCAATGTCTAACCCCATGACGCGATCGCCAATGTTTAACGCTTTGGCAAATTCCTCAAATGACACGATCATGGGATGACGCTTTCTTTTGCTGCCAAAAAGGCGAGGGTGCGTTGTTTCGCATTTTCCTGCATATTGGCATAAAAAAGGGCATAATCATAAAGGTGCAAGCTTTTGTCCGGCAATAAAAAGCTGTTGAAGGCACCATGCTCAAAACTGTTAACAAACAAACCACCGCTCTCACTGCAGGCAGCCCCAATGCCAAGATCAATCAGTTTAATATCAATGGCAGGCACCATCGCAACACTGCCTTTATGCTCTGAGGCTGGGACAAATTCATCATCGCGGTTGAAGGATAGCGGATTATGGCACAGTGGTTTTTCAGTAATGCTGCCGGCGCCATTAAGACCGCGCCAATGCTGAATAGGGTCAAACCAACCGCGAATATCACCGCCCTGCATAATGGCGTTCCAAGTGATCAAGCAACCCGTGTCACGCTCATTTTGGCAAGCTGGGGTTTGCATGTAAGGCAAATCATTAACCGTCGAAATGGGCCAGCCGATTAACCAAGCATTGATCATTTGATCTGCCAAGGGTGTGCCCTCAATGCGCTCCATCAACACTTTTAAGCCATGAAAGCTTCCCTGGCTGTGACCCGCAAGGATGAAGGGTTTGCCTTTATTCCAATTGGCGATATAGGCATCAAAAGCCGCCAGTACATCGGCTGTGGCAATATCCAGTGCTGCCGTGCCATTGGCATCATTTACACGAAAGGCGGTTAAGGTTGCTTGGCGATAGCGGGGCGCATAAATTTTGGCAAAAGGCGCAAAAACTGATGGCTGGTAGGGCTCGATGATGGTTTCAAGAAATATTTCGCTGTCTTCAAAGTCCAGCGGGTCATTCCAATATTCTGCACTTAAAAGGGTGGTGGGGTGGATGTAAAACACATCAATTTCATCGGCAAGGTCAGTGTCTTGAGAGGCCATTACCGCAGGATATCGCGCCTCTGGATGTATGCTCCAATGATCAATGTTATTAAAGTTTGGTGCTTCGACCAAGCGGGTTTCGCCAAAACTTTGTTCAGGGGTTAGTAGGGATAGCATAATTTCTGTGCGGTAAATCACCAGTGCAGCCCCGCCAATGCCAACCAGAAACGCAATGGCCGCAATGCCATATAAAAACCATTTGGCTAGGTTACTTTGCGCTGGCTGTTCAGACATGTGTTATCCATCCCTTCTGTTTGATCTTGATGTGTCATCAACTTTCGCTTGCTTATACCCTTAATCGAAGGGGCTTTCAACAATTTATAAGCTTTTTAATCGCGAAAGGGCGCGCCCCATTAGGATATCGTCCATATAGGTGCCATCGTCATATTTAAAAGCGGCTTTGCGGCATCCTTCTATTTCAAAACCATAACGTTGATAAAGCTTGATCGCTCCTTCATTATTGGCATGAACATGCAATTCGATTTTCTCTAGCGTGGGCACTGTTTCAGCCCAGCGAATTAATTCTTCCAACATCAATGACCCCAAGCCAGATCCTCGCCAAGCACTGTGGACGGCAATGCCAAACTCAATGATGTGGCGGGTGCGTTGGCGTCTAAAAACCTGCGTGGTGACAAGGCCAATAATGTCGCCTTTATCGTCTTCAGCTAAGATATAAACTTGATCTTCGGTTTTTAAAACACGTTTTAGGTGAGAGCGTTCCTGCCATGAACTGCGGTGATATTCTTCTGGTCTAGCGATGAGATAACGACTGGTGGCGGCGGCGTGCTTTCTAAAGTCAACCACGGCCCATGCATCACGGGGCAGGGCGGTGCGCAAAATCAGCTCTTGCCCGCCTTGTAATTTTACTTGTTGTGTTTCAATTTCAGCCATAGTGTGTTCAGGATAACTCAATTATATCAGGTGTCTAGCATAATTGCACAAATCTGTTTCAGGTTTTGGCACGTATGATTTGTTGAAAAAACTAGTGGCTGTGGTTAACCTAGTCCGAGAAAAGCTATTATTGAATAAGTCAGGGGGAATTTATGGCTTTAGAACCAGAAGTGCGTGACCAGTTTTTGGAAACCGTTCGTCGCTTTGTGAGCGAGCGTTTGATACCTGCCGAACCCATTGTCAATGAGACCGATTCCATTCCTGATGACATTGCCCAAGAAATGAAAGACATGGGGCTGTTTGGTTTAACCATCTCGCCTGATTTTGGTGGTTTGGGTGTCAATATGGAAGAAGAGGTCATGCTGGCAATGGAATTAGGCCGCGCGGCACCTGCCTTTCGCTCATTATTTGGCACCAATTTAGGCATCGGCTCGCAAGGCATTGCCATTGATGGCACCGATGATCAAAAACAAAAATATCTACCGCGTCTTGCCAGTGGTGATTTGGTTGGCTCGTTTGCCTTAACTGAACCCGATGCAGGCTCTGACGCTGGTAGTGTGCGCACCACCGCCGTTAAGGATGGTGATCATTATGTGATCAATGGCACCAAACGCTATATCACCAACGCCCCTCATGCGGGTTTGTTCACCGTGATGGCCCGTACTGACCTCTCTGAGAAGGGCGCGCGCGGCGTTTCGGCCTTTGCGGTTGAAGCGGGCACGCCCGGTTTATCGCTTGGTAAACCCGAAAAGAAAATGGGCCAACAAGGGGCGCATGTGTGTGATGTCATTTTTGAAGATAGCCGCGTACCTGCCGATGCCCTGATAGGCGGTGTTGAAGGGGTTGGCTTTAAAACCGCGATGAAGGTGCTGGATAAAGGTCGCCTTCACATTGCGGCTAGTTGTGTGGGGCTGGCCTCTCGCATGTTGGATGACATGATGGATTATGCCGTTACCCGCAAGCAATTTGGCAAACCCATTGCTGAGTTTCAATTGCTGCAGGCCATGTTCGCTGATTCAAAGGCCGACATTTACGCCGCCAAATGCATGGTTTTGGATGCTGCTAAGCGGCGTGATTTGGGTGAGAATATCGCAACCGAGGCCTCATGCGCTAAAATGTTTGCCTCAGAAATGGTGGGCCGTGTTGCAGACCGCAATGTGCAGGTTCATGGCGGTAATGGTTATATTCAAGAATATCGCGCCGAACAATTATACCGCGACAGCCGCCTTTACCGCATTTATGAAGGCACCACCCAAATCCAACAAACCATCATCGCCAAGGCCCTGATCAAAGAAGCCCGAGACCGCAACGGTTTGTAGGGTTGAAACGTTTTAAGAAAAATAACAAAAAAAGGGCGATTTCTCGCCCTTTTTATTGTTTATCATTCATTATTGAAAAAGCCCCTAAGTCACAGCGTGAAGAGCGATATTCTAAAGCCATGGAAGGATTTTTCATGTCTATAGTTTCTATATCGTCTGATGAATAAGTAAGCGCTTTAAATTCTGCTTCTCTTGTCTGAATGAAATCAAGATATTGAAAGGTTTCATCTTTATCTGTTTTTAAGATAAAATTATAACAAAAAAACCAACTAGTTAAATTAATGCTATCAAGAAAACTAATGCTATTAAGATTTTCATATTTTGGAAAAGGGTCTGGAATATAAGTTTGTTTAAACTCTTGATCTTTTGACGAGTCATTTAACCATTTTTTCAAACTATCAGTCATGTTTTTTATGATCATATCTGGTAAATAGTGACCAAAATGACTGATCCAATGCATGTTTTCTTTACAAGGTCCAAGCGCCATTTCCGAGTGCGAATGTCGCTGGGTCTTAGTCCTTACCTTCCCATCCCAAATATCGATTCTAATGTTAAAACTCAATCTTTGACATGTTTCCGTTACCGATTGATAGGCAGGCTTAGTATAGGTAATATATTCTGGATGGAAGGCAGGTGTGGTATAGGTAATATCATAGTGATTTGATGTAGCATCGTATTTGCTGTTAGTGCCATTAAACTGATAGCCTTCCCCCAAGGTTAAAGAAAAGTGCTCTAACAAAAGCGCTTTAATTTCATCGCCCGATAGGGGAGATGACACAATTTCATAATCAATTTGACTATCAGCTTTAGAACTGCTGTAAGCAAAAAAGCTAAGAGCCATGGATATGATGATTACGATTTGTCTCATACGAGCCTCCTATCATGGCTGTTAACAATGGTGTTTTTATTGCAAAATAGTCAAAAACCTATTCAATCAAATCGTTCAAATCACAGCGATACCTTCTATTCTCGATATGCATTCTAGATGGTAGGTTGGCATTAAAAAAGTCATAATCGGTTGTAAAAGACACAGGTATGAGATACTGATTAGATACTGCAAAATCTAGATAAAACTTCACGGGTCGCTTAACTAGGTCTTCGTCGTTTTTTAACTGAAAAGAAAAATCAAAGCAGAAATATTTATTGGTTACATCAAAGATAATATTCTTTAAATTTTCATATCTTGGGTACTGAACGTTCAAAAACCTATCTTTAAACGACTTATTGATATCACTATCTTCTAACCATACTTTTAGGTCATCGATTACCATCAAAAGATAATATTCAGGAACGCTATCACCTGAGAGAGATATCCATTGCATTTGGCTTTGACACTTTCCAAGAGCTATTTGATTTGAAGACAGATTATGATTTAATTGTTTTTCACCTTCGGGGTCTTTTATGAATACTGAAAACGTCATTTTGCGACAAACATCTTTCGATGCTTGATATGGTTTTGTTCCGTAGTTAATAATGTATGGGCCTAAGGCATCATCTGGATCAAATTGATAGCCTGAAAATTCAAACCCTTCACCAAGCTCGATTGAAAAATGCTTTTTAAGTAAAAACCGAATTTTTTCTTCTTTTAGAGGATAGCTTTTTGCATATGAATCGATAAAACTCGAACCAGCATAGGCCACCTTACTTGGGCTCATAAAATAAAACCCAAGTAAAACGATATAAATTTTTTTCATGGTTAAAATAGACATTGCCAAGCTCAATTTTTAGTTTAACAATCTTACCATAAAAAACTTAATATGAGAAAACAAGGCCTACATAATTTTCATTGTTTCTAATAGCGTGATCTGAGCTAAGAGAATAAATGCTTCGATTAAATCTCGTGACAGAATCAGGATCTCTTTGTTGAAAGTCCTCTAGGCTTTCGTGGGAATATGCATAATCCTCTAAATCCGCTCTATACTTAAAAGCCAAATGAATAATTTCATGTAGCGTTGTTTTCGCAATTTCTTCTATTAAATGGTTATCTATTTTTTTATCCAACCATTCTTCATTAAAGAATACTTTTCCATATTTGGCTATTGCAGCAACGGTTATTCCACCAATCTTTGCCAAAGATTCAACGCTAACTTTATCTCTATTTGCTAACTCTGAAAAAGTGGAGAATAAAGAATGAGTAACCTTTCCATCATTATGAAAAGCCGTAATTTTATTTAGATTCACTAATACTTGTTGAAAAACCTCAGGCGTATCTGACATGAAATATGTTTTTTGTTTGTATATTGCATTGGGTGCTCTATCTTCGAATGACTTTAAAGCTTTTGTGAGTTTTGGATAATAAACATTTATAGCGTCAGAAATTTTAGAATACTGATAGTCTGACAAATATACAATTGTATATCTATCATCATTCGGGAGGTCATCAATGAGTTTAAAGCTTTTTAGGGCTTGATCATCAGCGCCACTACATGCCTCACAAATAATACGTCTTTCTGCATTTACCACGGATTGATTACTGATTTTCATACTATATTCCATGCCAGCAGCCATTTGACTTATAATTGGCATTGATGGTTTGGATAGTTTAACTTTTTTCAAAAAGTCTGCACTTGGTTGCTTTGCGTTTTTCAAACACTGCAGTTGACGTTTTGACGTAAAGTCTAAGTCATTGGCGCTGCCTTCATTCCATTCTGCGATGGATTTCACATATTTATGGATAATGTTGCAGGCCGCGTTTGGAACCTTGCCCTTAGGCAAAAGTGTTGCCGTTGCGTTATCAAGAAACTGGTCATAGTTAATCGCCAGCGTGGTGGCAAAGCGGCCATCTTGGGTGATGTTGTCGTTGGCATGGGTTAAGGTTAAATCAAACTCCTTTTGGATTTTATCCATTAACCGCACCAGCCCTGTCACCTCATCATCTGGAAACGGGGCCTTTCTTTTAGTTTGTGTTAAAGCATTAAACCCCGGGTATGGCCCTGGAACATACAAACAAGTGGTTCCCTCTAAGCCTCGTACGCCACACCAATTAGCATTTAAAGCTCTATTAATCGCCGTTCTATTTTTTGTGGCCTCCGTATCCTCCCTTTGGTCGTCACATGAGGCGCGCTCAGGGCTGGCGCGGTTTTCACCGCGATCATAGAACTCAACTTATAGAATTGCGAAAGCAATTCCGAGCCGTCAGCGCGTTTCATAGAAAAGTGAGAGCTTTTCTGGAAACGAACGATTAATGACTGATCTTGCCATCAATGGGGCCATTATACCACGGACAACCCACCTTCACGGGCTTTGCCTTTTTCAACGCCATCTGTACCGCCGCAACATCATGAATATCATTGGTGGCATTTTTACCCACCGACTTAAGAATTTTAACCATAAAAACCTCCTGTAACTTATTAGTGCCAATTTGGTTATATATTTATGATGCGAAACGGATAAGTCAAGCTATTTTTTATCCATTAAGGTTAATAAATATGCAGATGGCACCGACAAGACACGGCCAGCTTGGGTTTGAGGGTGGTGATATTTTTTGAGAAACAGTTGTGCTTTGCCGAATTGCGAAAGCAATTCTGAGCCATCAGCACGTTTCATCGGACGACCAAAGGGAGGATCGGGAAAGCATTAATATTTTCGTTCAAACGCCACTAAGGCTTATCCTCACTAGCGTTGCGGCCTCGCAGTCGCTCGGTACGCTTCGCTAATGCTCGCTATAGGATTGAGCAATGCACAATCCTAAAAACACGCTTTACCGAATTGCGAAAGCAATTCTGAGCCATCAGCACGTTTCATCGGACGACCAAAGGGAGGATCGGGAAACAACGTAGAATGCGAAAGCAATTCCGAGCCGTCAGTGCGTTTCATCGGGGGACCAAACAGAGGGGCGGGGAACAATCCAAAATAAGAACATGATTGAGGAATAAAAAAATCCCCTCGCCGGGTTGAGCATGGAGAGGGGTAGTGGGGGTTGAGAGCCCTGATGTTGTTAGGTCAGGGCCTCTTAACAGCGAGGAGTTGTTTTAGTTTCTAACCCGTTCAGGAGTGAGTGAGCCTTTCAGGGTGTCAGTTGGTTGCCAACGGGCAATGGGGCGGTTTGCTCCACGACCACGTTCGTTATGTGGTTGCTCATAAGACGCGCCCCAAGATAAAGCGATGGATTGAGCTGAGGCATGAATATTAATAGCTATATCGCGCATCGCTTTACGACGTAGACTGCGATAAAACTGCTCACGCTTATGAGGCATTACATTATCGGCCAAAGGCTGTAAGCTGGCCTTTAGGGGCGCATCATAACGCCACCCCGCAGGAGTGAGAGTTTTAACATCATCAATATAATGGTAATTATCTCTGATCCGTCCTCGTAGATGATCACTCATAATCGGGCGACGATTTTGCATCACCTTGTAGGACGCTTTATAGCGCATGGCCCATTTTTCTTTATGGGCAGTGTAGAACTGGCGCACTTTTATGCGTTTGCCACGGTGAAAATCAGAGGGTCTTATTTTAACCTTTTTGCTTTTTTCGCGGGCCCGATGATCACGCAAAATAGGGTCGCTGAAGCTGACATTAAGGCGATAAACCAAATCCGCGCGTGAGCGATCATTTACATAAAGCACTTCGCTGTTATCAAATTGATTGCGCAGCATCACACGCAGGCGCTTGGCAATTTGTGGATTATCGCGATTAACAATGAAGACACGAACCTGTGTTGGCTGGGTGCGGGCATCGCGGTAACCTCGACCATAGTCATGATCAGCAAGGGATGGGGTTGAAGCCACGCCGCTTAAAAGGGAAAATCCAGCAAGGGCAACCATATATTTTTTCTGTTTCATTGGTATCTCCTTTTGATAAGGTTCTGTCGTTTATGTTGTTATCTTACAAAAAGCTTTCTGAATGACCTGTGGGGCGCTTGTACATCCGCCGTTCATCTTTTAAAGTGCCGCGTGTAAACATAAAAAGGGGGTGGCGTTATGAGCCAAAAAGTTAAGGTTGCTGTGGTACAAGCAGGGGGAAATTGTTTCGATAAATCCGCCATGTTGGACAAGTTTAAACGCCTTGCAGGTGAGGCGGCCGCACAGGGGGCAAAGCTTGCGGTGTTTCCCGAGGCCTTCATTGGTGGTTATCCCAAAGGGCTTGATTTTGGTATGCGTTTGGGCATGCGTAGTGAGGCGGGCCGCGATGATTTCCTACGCTATGCCAACAGCAGTGTTGACCTGAAAGACCAGCATCAAGGTTCTGACCTGTATCAGTTATGCCAAGTGGCCAAGGACAATGCGCTGAATATTACCGTCGGTGTTATCGAAAAGGATGGTGGAACGCTTTATTGTACGGCGGTTTATTTAGGCGCTGATGGGGTTTATTTGGGTAAGCACAGAAAGCTAATGCCAACGGCCTTAGAACGCGGCGTGTGGGGGCAGGGCGATGGCTCTACCATCACCGTGGTCAATAGTGAAATTGGTAAAATTGGCGGTGCCCTTTGCTGGGAAAATCGTATGCCTTTATTGCGCACCGCGCTTTATGCTAAGGGTGTTCAGCTTTACTGTGCACCAACTGTGGATGACCGTGATAATTGGATCCCGTCAATGCAGCATATTGCCCAAGAGGGGCGCTGTTTTGTGCTATCATCTTGCCAATATCTCACCCGTGGCGATGCCCCTGATGACTATGATTGTATACAGGGCGATGACCCTAACGAGGTATTAATCCGCGGGGGATCCTGCATTGTTGACCCCTTCGGTAACATCCTAGCAGGCCCTATATATAATGAAGAAGGTGTGGTCATAGCAGAGGTTGATTTGGACCAAATAACCCGCGGCCAATATGATATGGATGTGGTGGGGCATTACGCCCGCCCAGATGTTTTTGACCTAAGGGTTAATGAGGCCGAACAACGCCCTGTTAAGTTTTATAAGGATTAATTTACCGCGATCATAGAGTTTACTATCGCGCATTGTGAAAACAGTGCGCGCCTGTGGCGCGTTTCATCGGACGACCAAAGGGAGGATCGGGAAACAAACAAAAAAACAACCACAGCACCAATAATAAGTGAGCAGTCACTTGTTTTTATTGAGGCTCAAGTCTGGCACGGCTTTCACTTTTTTTATATTTGTTCCCCGCTACGGTTTTCACCTTCGCGATGGAACCGCTCAGGGCTGGCGCGGCTTTCACCGCGCGTTCGTTTTAAAAAGCGCCGTGGCAGTGTTTAAATTTCTTGCCGCTGCCGCATGGGCAGGCTGCGTTGCGTTGCACTTTGCCCCAAGTGTTTGGATCTTGTGGGTCAAAGGGCACATCAGCAGCAGTTTGATTGCCAGTGATTAATGAGCCAGGTTCATTGTGGCCCATTTCATTTTCACCAGTGGTCGGGTTACGATGCATTTCAATTGTCTGGCGTTCTTCTGGTGTAAAGTCAGCGGCAGGCGCTTGAACGTTCAGTTCAATGCGTGACAGAATAGAACAAACCTCACGACGAATTTTCACCAACAGACCTTCAAACAGGGTGAAAGCTTCGGTTTGATATTCTTTTAACGGATCACGCTGACCATAAGCACGAAGGGTGATAACTTTACGCAAATGATCAAGGGTTGATAGGTGATCGGTCCAATGTTCATCAACAATTTTTAGAAGCAAGCTTTTCTCAGCCATTTTCCACATTTCACCATCTTTTTCAGCCTTTTCAGCCATTTGCGCTTTGGACGCTTCGGAAATGCGCTCGATTAATTCTTCTTCGCCAACGCCTTCTTCTTTAGCCCAGTCCAGAAGGGGCAGGTCAAGATTGAAGACTGCCATAACCTCAACCTTTAAGCCTTCAAGGTCCCATTGATCTTTGAAAGATTTTGGTGGTACGTGGGTGTAAACAACATCTTCAATAATTTCTTCATGCATATCTTCAATGGTGTCAGACACATCATCAGAACCCATGATCTCAAGACGTTGTTCATAAACAACCTTACGCTGGTCGTTCATCACATTATCGTATTTCAGCAAGTTTTTGCGGATGTCATAGTTATGCGCTTCCACTTTTTGCTGGGCTTTTTCAATGGCTTTGTTGATCCATGGGTGAATGATGGCCTCACCTTCTTCCATGCCAAGGCGTTGCAACATGGCGTCCATACGTTCTGGTCCGAAAATGCGCATCAAATCATCTTGCAGGGACAGGTAAAATTTCGAGCGACCATTATCACCTTGACGGCCAGAGCGACCACGCAACTGGTTATCAATACGACGGCTTTCGTGGCGTTCGGTACCGATCACATATAGACCACCTGCGTCCAATACTTTCTGGCGGTCAGCGGCTACTTCTTGACGAATGGCTTCGATTTTTTTCGCACGCTCTGCTTCATCGACAATTTCAGCACATTCGGCGTCGATACGCATGTCGGCATTACCACCTAGCTGAATGTCTGTACCGCGGCCTGCCATGTTGGTGGCGATGGTAACAGCACCGCTGCGCCCCGCTTGCCCAATGATATAGGCCTCTTGTTCATGATGGCGGGCGTTCAAGACATTATGCTTGATCTTTGCCTTCTTCATCAATTCAGAAAGCTCTTCTGATTTTTCAATGGAAACAGTACCCACCAAAATCGGTTGGCCAGCAGTTTGGCGATCTTTAATTTCAGCAATAAGAGCGTCGTATTTTTCACGCTCGGTGCGGTAAAATTCATCATGCTCGTCAATACGCGCAACCGGTACGTTGGTTGGAATTTCAACCACATCCAAATTATAAATATCACCAAATTCATGGGCCTCGGTGGCAGCAGTACCAGTCATACCAGCAAGCTTTGGATACATGCGGAAATAGTTCTGGAAAGTGATAGAGGCCATGGTCTGGTTTTCAGGTTGGATTTCAACACCTTCTTTGGCTTCAAGTGCCTGATGCAGACCATCAGAATAACGTCGGCCTTCCATCATGCGGCCAGTAAATTCGTCAATGATGATCACTTTGTTATCTTTGACGATATAGTCTTTGTCTTTTTCAAACATATGACGGGCACGCAGCGCATTATTGACATGGTGAACAACGGTGGTGTTCTCGGCGTCATAAAGATTGTTGGTTGAATTTAAAAGGTCAGCTGCTTCAAGCAAGCGCTCAACCCGTTCGGTGCCCTCTTCGGTGAGGGTGATGGTTTTATTCTTTTCTTCTTTGATATAATCTTCTTCACCCAGTTCTTTCACCACATTGCCAACAGAGACATACAGATCAGATTTGTCTTCGGTGGGACCAGAAATGATAAGAGGTGTACGTGCCTCATCAATTAAAATACTGTCCACCTCATCGACAATGGCAAAGTTAAACGGGCGTTGCACCATCTCGGTCAGGGCATACTTCATGTTATCGCGCAGATAGGCAAAGCCAACTTCATTGTTGGTGCCATAGGTGATGTCACAAGCATAGGCACTTTTGCGGGCCATATCATCAACCCCGCCTGTGATACAGCCCGTGGTTAGGCCTAAGAAACCATAGACTTGGCTCATCCAATTACTATCACGTTCTGCTAGATAATCGTTAACGGTAATAACATGAACGCCTTTGCCTTCGATGGCGTTTAGGTAAGCAGCAAGGGTAGCAACCAAGGTTTTACCTTCACCTGTTTTCATTTCGGTGATGTCACCATTATGCAAAACCATACCGCCAATAAGCTGAACATCATAATGACGTTGTCCAAGGGTGCGCTTGGCGGCCTCACGCACGGTGGCGAAGGCTTCTGGTAAAAGGGCATCCAGGCTTTCGCCTTTTTCTATGCGTTGGCGAAACTCATCGGTTTTGGCTTTGACGGCGGCGTCGTCTAGTTTTTCAAAATTTGCTTCTAAAGCATTAATTTGGTCCACCACTTTCATGTATTTTTTAACGATACGATCATTCACAGTACCGAATAATTTTTTAGTTAACGCGCCTAAACCTAGCATTGATCTTCTTCTTTCTAGCCTACTCAACAAGACGGGCACTTGGCTGAAAAGTTTTCTTTTCATCCAGCATTGTTTCACCTTGTGAAAGCAATACCCCCATCCAATGGAATTTGTTTCCTTGTAACTTAAGGCGAGAGATAAGCATCAAGGCGGGTAATGTCAATCTTTCATGCCATTTTTAAGGAAATTGAGCGGTTTTTTTTACGTCCCATTAAATATCGTGGCGGACAAAATTTCCTACTGCTAGAAGGCGATTAGCTTTCTGTGGTTGTTAAGATAAAGTTATGAACCTGTGGGTGTGTAAATAGTCTTTTAATAACAGGGTGTTAATTGACTTGTGTCGGGGCTGGCACGATAGTTGTATAGACTTTCTTAGCACTTTTAGTGTGATTTTCGGGTACAAACGAATTGGAAAGCTCAATGGCACAAGATTTAAAAAAACATAGTGAGTTTCTCAGTCAATTGGATGATGCGTTGGACGATGCGCTTAATCGCTATGGCAGTATGGATGATTCTGCCTTGGCTGAGTTGCACAAAATCAAAAAAGAATTGTTGGTCGCGCAAAAGGCGATGGCCATCCTTGAAGGCCAGCCTGTCCAGAAGCCATCGCCCTGTTGTGATAATAAACTATCTGGTTTGATTACGCGCAAAGACCATGCTGACGCTGGATCAGCGGCGGTTGAACACCGCATTATGCCAGCGTAACGATTGTCGTCAAAATTACCTTAAATCAGCATATTAACCTATTGCTGGCTTGATGCGTTTGTATCTGCAGCGGCTTTATCAAAGGCATCTGTGGCCAATTGAATGATGCTGCTTGTTGATGCCCCTAATTGACTAAGGGCGATAATAATCCCAATTGCCACAAGAGAGATTAAAAGGCCATATTCGACCGACGACATGCCCTTAACATTGGACGAGAATCGCTTCAAAATTTGTTTCATGATTGTGCCTGTTGTTGCTCTATAACTTGAGCGATTGTTCCAAACCAGTTGCATTTTTTTTATCTTTGCGCCAGTTTAGGTCATACTTATTTCAATCTGTTTAAGAATTGATAAAATTGTATTTATCTTTGCACATTAGGCACCTTTTATGTTGACCCCAAATAACACAGATAAAAAAATCGTATTAGTGGCCGCGGTGGCCTTAGTGGATGACCAAAAAAACATCCTGATGGCTCAGCGCCCTGAGGGCAAGTCGATGGCTGGCTTGTGGGAGTTTCCCGGTGGCAAGGTTGAGGCAGGCGAAACCCCAGAAGCCGCCTTGGTGCGTGAACTGCATGAGGAGTTGGGTATCACCACCCAAATTAGCGACTTAGATGCCTTAACCTTTGCCTCGCACAGTTATGATGATTTCCATCTTTTGATGCCTGTTTTTGCTTGTAAAAACTGGCAGGGCACGGTTCAGGGGGTGGAAGGGCAAGCCATTCAATGGGTTCCAGTCTCAAAATTGCATGAGCTTGATACGCCACCCGCCGATGACCCCTTGGTCGCGATTATCGAGAAACTGTTTTCTTAAACTTTGTCGCCGGTTTTTTGTTCGGTGGTGCCTAGGGCCTCAGCAAGGCTTTTGGTAGCGCTGCCGGGGCGTTTGGGAACAGGTTGATTGGGCCCTGGTGACCAGCCAGATAAATAAATCACCTGAAACGTGGCGGGTATGCGGCCATCAGCGTCGGCATGATCTTTGGCATAAATTTCTGCCATGCGCATAAAGGTGCTGCGTTTGGTGGGGCGTTTTAGACGCTTATTCACCACATTGCTTTCGCCCATGCCACGCAAGTCATGCATAAGTTTAAAGGGGTTGTCATAACTAACCGTGATAGTGTCAATGTCGGTGACAGGCATCACAAAGCCAGCGCGCTGCAACAAAGATCCCATATCACGCACATCGGCGGTTGGTGCCACGCGCGGGCTGCTGCCTTGAAGGGTGTCTAGTTCTGCTTTCATCATGGCTTGGCGAAATTCGTGCAGGGTATCGCCGCCAAACATGCTGGCAAGGAAAAGACCATCGGGCTTTAAAATACGTCTAATCTGGATCAAGGCGCCGGGCAGGTCATTTACGCTGTGTAAGGAAAGGTTTGAGATGACCAAGTCAAAGCTTTCATCATCAAAGGCCAGCAATTCATCATCACAAACAACCCTTGATCCATCTAGCGCGTGCAATCGTTTCTCAGACAAGTTGGTGTGAATAAAATCAATATTTGGTAGGCAGTCTGCAATGCCTTGTGCATGGGCACCCATATGAAGGGCGCGGTCAAATTGGCGATTGATGTCATGCACTCTATCAGCGGTGCGGTCGGCAATTTCGGCATGCAAAAAATTATGATCCTGCCATAGGGCGGCAGAACGATTGCGGCGTTGCCTTACTAGTTTGCGATCAAAAATTTCGATATCATCTTGCGACATAACGGGCTTCCTTTATCGGTGATCTTCTATGGCATGAAGCGGGCATTTATGCAATTATTGTTGTTGTTTATCTTTTGAAAGTATTTCCTGATGGTTGTTGTGGCTAAAATTTTGGATATGCTGTTGCCGCCGCGTTGTTTTGCATGTGGCGAAGATGTGCAAGACCATGGCGGACAATGCGTGGCTTGTTGGTCAAAAATTGATTTTATCAGTCACCCTTTATGCACCTGTTGTGGTGTGCCATTTGATTATGTCTCAAACCAAGAAGAAGGCGCGGCTGGCCTTATCTGCGGTGATTGCGCCTTAACCAAGAACGCCTTTGACCAAGCCCGTGCGGTTTTTCTTTATGATGATCATAGCAAAAAAATGATCTTGTCGTTCAAGCATGGCGATCGACATGAAGGGGTGCCTGCTTTTGCCAATTGGTTGTGGGGGGCTGCCAAAATTTGGCAAGATGAAATTGATATCATTATGCCAGTGCCCCTGCATTGGCGGCGACTTTTTAAACGACGCTTTAATCAAGCCGCTGAAATGGCTCATGCGGTTGGTAAGGTGACGGGCCTTGAGGTTGATGCCACCAGCTTAAAAAGGCACAAACCAACGCGCAGTCAATTTGGTCTTGGCGCCCGCCAACGACAAAAAAATGTTAAGTCGGCTTTTTCAATAAATGAAAAGGGTAAAGTAGGGGTTAAGGGCAAGACCATACTTTTGGTGGATGATGTAATGACGACCGGCGCCACCCTTAACGCTTGTGCAAAAGCTCTAAAGAAAGCAGGGGTCGTAAAGGTCTATGCAGTGTCGTTGGCAAGGGTTGTTAATTCGTCATAATCGCTTATATTAGGGGAAAATGGGTCGAAGATACCCATCACTGTTTTAAGGCTGTTTTTAAGCTAGAGATAAAAAGAAAATGACAAAACCTGTTGTAATTTATAGCACCATGATGTGCCCTTTTTGCCACCGTGCGAAAAGCCTATTGGAAAGCAAAAGTATCGCTTATCGTGAAATTGATGTTGGTATGGATCCCAAGTTGCGCCGTGAAATGGTGGACAAGGCCAATGGTGGCTATACCGTTCCACAAATTTTCATTGGTGACCATCATGTCGGTGGCTGTGATGACCTTTATGCCCTTGAACGGACTGGTAAGCTTGATGGGATGTTGGCGTCTTAATGGTTGATGAAAAAGGCATATCCGATACATCTGATCAAGCTAAACGATCGTTAAGGGTTGGTCTTGTGCAGATGTGTTCTGGCATTGACCCTGTTGTGAATATGGCAACCAGCACAGCGCTCATTTCACAGGCTGCCAAAGAAGGGGCTGAGATTATCGCCACCCCTGAAATGACCAATATGCTTGATCTAAAGACCAAGCGCATGGCAGAACACTTACACCTTGAACAGGACGATCCAAGTCTTGCGTCTTATCGCAATCTGGCCTCGAAATTAAACTGTTGGTTAGCAATTGGCTCGATGCCCATTAAGCTTGAAAGTGGCAAGATTGCTAATCGTAGCTTTATGATTAATTCAGTGGGTGACATAGTTGCTCGCTATGATAAGGCGCATATGTTTGATGTCGATCTTGCCAATGGTGAAAGCTATCGTGAATCGCGTAGCTATCAAGCAGGCGATCAGGCCATATTGGTAAACAGTCCCTTGGCTAAGCTGGGGTTGAGCATTTGTTATGATGTGCGCTTCCCCTATTTATATCGTACCCTAGCACAAGCGGGGGCTGAGGTAATCTTTGTGCCAGCAGCTTTTACCCAGAAAACGGGTGAGGCGCACTGGCACGCCTTATTAAAAGCCCGTGCCATTGAATGTGGTTGTTATATTGTTGCCGCCGCGCAATCAGGCCATCATGAAGATGGCCGAAAGACCTTTGGGCATAGTTTGATCATTGATCCTTGGGGGCGTGTTTTAGCGGATATGGAAACCGCTGTCGGCCATTTAACGCTTGACATTTCGTTAAATAATGTTGATACAGCACGACAAAATATACCATCCCTACAACACGATAGGGCGCTGGTTCTAAACCAGATTGATGGTTAAAGCGTATAGCTTTTATGAAGATTTTAAAGAAGTTTCATCAATGATTGTTTTTGATTTAAAATGTAACACTGGCCATGTCTTTGAGGTCTGGTTCCGGTCGTCTGAGGATTATGATACTCAGGTTAAGCATCATGAGGTTGAGTGCCCCATTTGCGGCAGCACCCATGTTGGTAAAGCTGTTATGGCTCCTAATGTTGCAGCTAAAGGCAATCAAAAGTCTTCTGCGGCCTCATCACAATTTGTTGAAAAAACATCGTTTCAGATGAATGAATTTATGTCTGCAACACCGTTGGACATTGAGCAGGCATCAGCAGTAAGCGGTATGCCTGAGTTGCCAGAGCAATTGCAGGAAGAAATGGAACGTGTGATGACAAAGGTTCAAAAGCACGTTGAAGAAAACTGCGAATATGTTGGTGAAAACTTTGCCGAAGAAGCCCGCAAAATTCATTATGGTGAAACCAGTGAGCGTGGTATTTATGGCGAAAGCAGCATCGAAGACACTGAGGCGCTTATCGAAGAAGGCATCGATGTCATGCCGTTGCCATATTTTCGCAAACCCGGCAGAACTGACGCGTAAATCGTCCTATCCGATTCAAACTATTGTATTGCTCGCTCTATGCGATTCAAAAAGTGCAAATATGTCACAGATTGGCCCCTTTCTTAGGCCATGTGTGATATAATTTCCTATGTTTTATCAGTTGCTAAGGCTATAATTGGCCCAACAATTGCGTTGGTGTTGGGATCAATGTGCGTCATTAGAACCTTTCATTTTGAAGGACGCATCATGGATTGTGACATGTGGGAGAGAGCATATGGTTGATAAGGGCGATCCTAAAAAGGGCTCACAAACCAGTAAGAAGAAGATTATTTTAAATGAAGGCGCTTCTGCCTCTAAGGCAGAGGATGATCTTTTTGGTGAAGAGACCAACAAGTTTGACCTTAATCAGGCATCTGACGCGCCAAAGTCAGCTTTAGACGAAACGGCTGAAACACCCGCTAAGGCTAAAGCCAAAGTCAAAGCTAAAGATAGTCCTAAGGTTCATTCTAAAGAAAAGACCAAAGAAGGTGGCCGCGCTGGCAATGAAAAAGAACGTAATACCCATCAACGTAACTATGACTATGCCGCCTACATAAGCTTTGCCCAAAGAGATGCAACCATTGCCAGTTGGCTGCAAAAGCGTATGGAGGGCTATCGTGTACCTACCCATTTGGCTGGAATTCGCTCTCCTCTTGGTCCATTAAAAGAGAAAATTGGCCGCATTTATTGCGATGCAAATGATTATAGTGCTGATGCGGTTTTGTCTGACAAGGCAAAAAAGGCACTGCGTAATGCCTCTGCTTTGGTGGTTTTAGGCTCTTTAGATGGCGCCAACTCACCCACCGTTAATGAAGAAGTGAAATATTTCATCAAACATGGATCAGCGCGGCGAATTTATGTTTTGCTGACAGGGATGGAGCGTGAGGCCGAAGAAAAAGACCTGATGCCACCGGCCCTTCGCCGTAGACGTGTTCCTGTAATTGAAGCGCGACAAACCGCGGATAATTATGCTGCAGAATCCCTTGAAATTATAGCCTATGTAACGGGTCTAGATATTGACTTGGTAAAATCGCGTGAGATTTTTGCAACTTATTCACGCCTAAAAATTGCCCTTTGGACAACCACTGCAGCGGCCAGTGTTGCGCTGGTATCTTTGGTTTGGGGTGGTTTGTCTTATTATTATGGCAACACATCTGAAGAGCGCCTAACCACCGCCGTCAATTTGTCTGATCATTTAATGGATCAATCCATGGCGATGCGTGATCGTTATGGTGTGCCGGTGCAGGTGGTTAGTGATATTTTATCCACCGCCGATCAACGCTATCATGATATGTCGCTTGAAGCGGGGCTGTCTGATGACCTTGCCGTGAAACGGGTTCAGCAGCTTACGTCCTTTTCACGTTATTTTGCCTCACTTGGGCAGTATAATGAGGCTGAAAAGCGCAACATGATTGCCATTAATGTGGCTGAAACATCTGACTTGGCCAGTCGTGAAGATATGGCTAAAGCCTATTTTGAAGCGCTTTATCAATTGGCCAATGTGCGCATTTTAAAAAGCGATTTAATCGGTTCTCTAGAAACCTATAAAAAGGCGTTAAATTTTGCTGATCGTCAAGTATCCAATGCAGAAGAAAGCCAAAAGGGTTTGGATTGGTTGCGTTATTTTTCCCGTGCATGGAATGGTCAGGCCCAAAGTTATTTATTGCTGGGCCAATATGATGATGCTTTAAGCGCCATCGATCAGGCCAAACGCGCGGCGCAGCAATCGTGGCGAGGCATGCCTGAATCCAGTGTCGGTGGTAAGCGACAGTTTGCCGAAGCTGAAATGACCGCCGATGATGTTTTTGCAGCAATGAATAATCGTAATTTAGCGCAAGAGCAATATAACGCTGCCCTGCAATCGTTACGTCAATTAACGGCCCAGCCAAATGATGAAAAAAACCTGCAAGAACTGATTTATTTAGCCCTGAGTAAGGTTAATCATTATCAACCGCCTGTGCGGGCTTTGGCCAGTTTGGATGAAATGTTGTCGATCACCAAAAGTTATTTGGTTGGCAACGCGGATGATCGTTTGTGGTTGCGTCGTCAGGGTCAGGTTTGGCATCGTATGGCGCAGGTGCAAAGCGGTATTCCCAATGCCAATGCCCGACAATCATTGGATAATGCTTTGGCTATTTTAGAGCCTATTAGCGAACGGGATGATGCCTCGCTAGAATGGTTAGAACTTGATGCCAATGTGCGTTTCACACTAGCGCAACAACAAGAACTTGAGGGCGATATAGCTGCGGCTGCTGAAAACTATGAAAAGTCGGCATGGAAGCTAAATCAACTGATCAAGGTGGTTGGTGATGTGGCCCCTGATAACAGTGTCGATGCGGTGCAGGCAAAAGTCGCAGAATATGGCCCGATGGCCGCGCGCGGTTTCTTGAATGCAAGCCGCTTACAAATTGCTGGCGGTGATCTGTCAAAAGCTACCGATTTGGCGCAAAACGCCCTTTATGAATTGCCATCATTGCCAAACCGCACAGAAGGCGATTTTCAGGTTTGGGAATTAGAGCTGGAAGCTTATTTAACCATGGCTGAGGCCTTGTTAACATCGGGTGCTATTGATCGTGCCGATGAGCAGGTCAAAAAAGCGTTTATTACGCTCAAAGAAACAGAAGACCGCAATGGCCTTAAAGGGCGCTTTGGTCATATGCATGGCTTGGCTTGGCGCATGATGGGGGGTATTTCATCCCAGCAAGGCATGTATGATCAAGCGTTAGAGCAGTATCAATCTGCCCGAGACTTTTTTAAGGCGCGTATTACGGAATTAGATGAAGCGCTGGGTGAAGAAACCCTTGGTCGCCAATCACGCATGATGTTCCTTGATGCACAGGTCAGAACCTATCGTGATTATTATCATACATGGCGTATTACCGCTAATTTATACCAACGCAGCAGCCGTCCTGATATGGAGTTGCAGGCAATTGAAACAGCGCTAGCCATCTTAGATATTATGCCAGAAGCCGCGGCGCCAACGGCATGGAAATATGATGATCCGGCCCGGATAGATTTTTATCGCCGTGCCGCGATGCTGCATGAACGTGCGGGTCGCACCATGGAAGCTATCGACTTTTTTGAAAAATCTATTGAGGCAGGTAAAGAATTGATGCGCAAGATGGAGCAGCGCCCTGGGGTTATCGATGTGGGCATGGAATTAGCCACCCTAACCATGCGTTTAGGCGGTATCCAAGAAAGTCGTGGGCGAAGAAATGCCAGCATGCGCGCCACCCAAGAGGCCCGTGAAATATTGCTGCAAACGCTTAAATATGCGGGGTATTCGGCCTCTGTTTGGTCAAAAAATGTTGACCAGTACCATCAAGTCCTTGACCGTTTAAACGAATTAGATGTGACTCTGATGATGCGATAGAGAATGAAGGCTGCCTTATTGGGCCTTCAACGCACTGCCTAAATAGTTGATTGCTAAATCGTGTCCCAAACGCCATTGGTCATTGATCGGATTATAGATCATGCCTTCCATGTCTTGTACATGGAACTTTTGTTGGGTAAGGGCACGGTGCAATTCACTGGGTTTGATAAATTTGTTCCAGTGATGGGTGCCTTTTGGCAGCCAGCGCAAAATATATTCAGCCCCAACAATAGCCGTCATATATGACTTAATCGTGCGGTTGAGGGTCGAAAATAGCATGATGCCGCCGGGTTTAAGCAGGCTGTGGGTGGCATTTAAGAATAATGAAATGTCCGCAACATGCTCTAAAACTTCCATGTTGATGATAAAATCAAATTGCGCCCCTTCTTCGACCAAATGCTCTGCCGTTACGTGTCGATATTGAACATCAACATTGTTTTCTTCGGCATGATGGGCGGCGATATGAATGTTTTTTTCGGTGGCATCAGCCCCTAACATTTCTGCCCCCCACGTTGCTAAGGGTTCAGTTAGCAAACCACCACCGCAGCCAATGTCTAAGCCTTTTAAGCCTGCTAATAAACTTGCAGGTGTTTCATCAATGGCCATATCGTCGTCAAGGGTGAGGTCAAAATGTTGGGCTAAGGTTTTGCGAATATAGCCTAAACGGGTAGGGTTCAGTTTATGCAAAGGTTTGAAGGGGCCTTTGGGGTCCCACCATGTTTCTGCCATTTTACCAAAATGCGCAACCTCGTTGGGGTCAACGGTGCTGGTTGGCGTTTCGTTTTGTGGTGTTTCCATGGTTTGTTTCCCTCAGTGCGCTTAGCCTAAGCAGAGCAGTTCTTCTTAGTAGATGGTCTATTAGGGCAAAAAAATCAACAAAATCCTGACATTGTTTCGCCATTAAGCAGAAATTATCATGCTTTTTGGCGCAAGTCGCTTGCCTAATAGGGGGTAAGTTGTGTACAGAGTAGTGCAACCTATTTTACGCTATTCGGGCAAAAGGGAAAAAAGATGCAAAATCAAGAATCTGAACAGCCACTTGATGAGGCTGTATTGGCCGCAGCAAAACAAAAATTAAATGATTTGTGGCAGCGTGGTAAGGATTTCCTAGGAACCGAATATGCCATTTTAGGCGGGGCCATGAGTTGGGTTTCTGATCGCCATTTGGTATCAGCCATTTCAAATGCGGGTGGTTTTGGTGTCATTGCCTGTGGTGGTATGACGCCTGATTTGTTACGGGATGAAATTGTTGCGACTCAAAAGCTAACCCAAAAACCATTTGGTGTTAACTTAATCACCCTTCATCCAATGCTGGATGAGTTAATTGATGTGTGTTTGGACCTCAATATTAGCCATGTTGTTTTGGCGGGTGGTTTGCCATCGGGTGCTGCCATTAAAAAAATTAAAGACGGTGGTGCCAAGCTGATTTGTTTTGCCCCTGTGTTGGTGTTAGCCAAAAAGTTAATTCGCAGCGGTGTTGATGCCATTGTCATTGAAGGGGCCGAGGCGGGTGGCCATATTGGCCCTGTTTCAACCAACGTTTTGGCACAAGAAATTTTACCCCATATTCATGATGTGCCGGTTTTTGTTGCGGGTGGTATTGGTCGTGGCGAGGCGATGGTCAATTACATGCAGATGGGCGCGTCGGGCTGTCAGTTAGGTACGCGTTTTGTATGCGCTGAAGAATGCTCGGCCCATGAAAACTTTAAAAAAGCCTTCATTCGCGGACAGGCTCGTGATGCCATTGCATCTGTTCAGGTTGATCCACGTTTTCCCGTTATTCCTGTGCGTGCCCTCAAAAACGATGGCACAGAGCGTTTTACCGAATATCAAATTGAAACCATTGAACGCTATAAAAATGGCGAGATGGACCTAGAAACTGCTCAGCTTGAAATTGAGAAATATTGGGGTGGTGCCCTGCGTCGTGCGGTTGTTGATGGCGATGTGGTTAATGGATCTGTGATGGCGGGTCAAAGCGTTGGCATGGTGAAATCAATTCAAACCACCCAAGAAATTATTGATGAACTTGTTGATCAAGCGGTTTCATTTCTCGCAAAATAAGCCATATAAAAACTAGCCTAAACATTCCTCGGGGGGAGATGAATGCCACATAGTGATCGTCCAAGACAGTTATTGAAGCGCCTGCACAGTGTGATGAGTGGGGATGCCCCTGCACAAGAGCGCCTTGATGCCTTGGTCGTTGAAATAGCAAACACTATGGAAGTAGAAGTGTGCTCGGTTTATATGGTGCGCGCTGCCCGAGAGTTGGAACTGTTTTCGACCATTGGTTTGAAAAATGAAGCGGTTCACTTGTCTCGCCTGAAAATGGGTGAGGGCTTGGTTGGTTACATTGCGGATAAAGGTATCCCATTGAACCTTGCTGAAGCCCGCAAGCACCCGAACTTCGTATACCTACCTGAGACAGGTGAGGAAGATTTTAGATCTTTTGCTGGTGTGCCTATCATTTATCGTGAAAACATTTCTGGTGTTTTGGTGGTGCAAACCAAGCAAGCACGCATCTTTAAAACCGAAGAAATTGAAGCCCTGCAAACCGTGGCTATGGTGGTGGCTGAAATTATCGGTGCGGGGGATTTGATTGACCCTGATGAGGCGATGAAAAGCCATCATGACCCAGATGCGCAAATAAATTTAGCCGGTCAAATGTTTGCGCCTGGTATTGCTTACGGTGAAGCGGTTTTTCATGAACCACGGGTTGATGTTGATCATCATATTTCCAGCAGTCGACAAGAAGAGCGTGAACGCCTTAAGCACGCCCTTAGTAAAATGCAGGGCCAAATTGACCAAATGCTTAATTTGGGTGAATTAGCGGTTGTTGGTGAACATCGTGAAATTCTTGAAACCTATAAGATGTTTGCTCTTGATAAAGGCTGGCAGCAAAAAATATCCCTAGGCATTGAAGACGGCCTTACCGCAGAGGCAGCGGTTGAGCGGGTACAGCGTGACATTCGTGTGCGTATGGCAACCTTGCATGATCCTTATTTGCGGGAACGTCTTAGTGATTTGGATGATTTGTCAAATCGCTTAATTCGTATGTTGGTGTTGGGTGATCAATATATGGATCATCACATTCTGCGCCGCCCATCGATTGTGTTTGCCAAAAACATGGGGCCAGCAGAAATGCTGGATTATGGCACCACATTCTTAAAGGGCATTGTGCTTGAGGAAGGCGCACCAACAGCGCATCTATCCATCATTGCAAAGGCCTTGGGAATTCCGGTTGTTGGCCAAGTGTTACACCCAACTAGCTATTTAAATGAAGGGGAAGATGTTATTGTTGATGCTGATAATCAACAAATTTTCATCCGTCCCATTGAAGATGTTTTCCACGCTTATTCAGATAGCTTGCAAGAACGCGAGGCGATGTTGGCGCGTTATGCCGCTGACCGTGAATTGCCATCTGTGTCCTTAGACGGTCAGAATATTGATCTCTTCATGAATGCGGGCTTGATGATTGACCTGACAAATTTGGAAAAGTCAGGGGCCAAAGGTATTGGCCTTTTCAGGACTGAGTTTCAGTTTATGGTTTCCAGCACCCTGCCAAAATTAGATGCCCAAGTTGAACTATATTCTAACGTGTTGGAAATGGCGCAAGATAAGCCAGTGGTGTTCCGCACCCTTGATATTGGTAGTGATAAACGTGTGCCATTTTTAAAGCATGCCGAAGAAGAAAATCCTGCCATGGGATGGCGCGCAACCCGCCTTACCATGGAGCGCCCAATTTTAATGCGCTTGCAAATTAGGGCCTTGTTAACCGCTGGTGCTGGCAAAGAGATAAGAATATTGCTGCCGATGATCGCTGATATAAGCGAATTTAAAGCGGTGCGGGCGATGGTTGATGAAGAGCTGAGATATCTTGAAAATGTTGAGCGTGAACTACCGTCCTCTGTGAAAGTTGGCAGCATGTTAGAGGTGCCATCACTGGCTTGGCAACTTGACGAGTTGTTGCCCCTGGTGGACTTTATGTCAATTGGTACCAATGACTTGATGCAGTTTTTCTTTGCTGTAGATCGTGCCAATCCGAAATTATCAGAGCGTTATGACTTTATGTTGCCATCGTTTTTGAGATATTTACGCGATATCATTGAGAAGTGTCATCAGGCCAATGTGCCTGTTAGTTCATGTGGTGAAGTGGGCAGTCGCCCGCTTGATGCTTTGGTGATGATGGGGTTGGGATTAAAAATATTATCACTTCCCCCTACGTCAATAGGCCCTGTTAAGGCGATGATTCGCTCAGCTAATATTATAGAATTTCAAAGTTGGTTGGACGAAACCCTTGGAAACGCGCACTCTTCAATACGTGAGCGGGTAATGCAATATGCAGTTGAGAAAAATATTACAATCTAGTGAAAAATTGCATTTATCTTTAATTTTATCTATCATTAATAATTTGTTGTTGACTTTATGTTACACTTTTTATTAAATCGATTCTCGCAGGGTTTTTTGCAACAATATTCGTTGCACGGGGTTCGATACAAATAAAAAGTATGTATCTCAGGGGTCTATAATGGACAATCGTCTAACAATTGGTGCTGAATTAAAAAAAGCACGTTGCGCCAGAAACATTTCAATTGATGATTTGGCGAACGAACTATGCATCTCAAAGCGTTATGTTGCTGCCTTAGAAGCAGATCAATATGACAGTCTTCCCGAAGGGCCGTTTGCTCTCGGGTTTTTACGCAGTTTATGTGATTATCTTAAACTTGATACTGAGCTGATGGTGGACCGCTTAAAAGCGCGCATGTCACCACAAAAAGCGGCCAGTGAAAGTGTCATGGTGGCTGAGCCGCAAACTGAAAAAACAGGATTTTTCAATCGCTTATTTTTAAGTGGTTTGGCTGTTCTTATCTCTGTAGGCTATGTTTTTAGCGCGGTTGATTTTTCCGCTACTCAAAAACAAGTTAAAACACCAGAAGTACCGCAACATATTGCCTCTATGGCGATGGTGCCCAGTGCTGAAAAAATTGCATCAATCATCAATAATGGTGTGGGTGGCAATCATCTACAGGCCGTGCAGCTTGACTTGCCGATGATGGAAATTATCGCGAAAGATGATGCTTGGGTTTTGATAAAGGATGATAAAGACCGTGTGTTGGTAGATAAAGTTCTACAAGCGGGCGAAAAATTGATCGCGCCTAAAGAACGCTATCTCAAGCTAACAAGCAGTAATGCCAACGCTTTGAAGCTGTTACGTGATGGTGTAGATGTGGCTTTTAAGCCAAGCACAAACTTTATCGTTTCTTATGACTTAAGCGCGGTTTCAACCAATAGCGTAAATTAATTCAGTTTTTGGTTAAACTTTCTGTCTTTTCTTGCTATTTACTGCATTCATGCCCTTTGGCTAATCAATGAGTCATGTTTGAAGGATAGCGTTTCATGAGCTTAAGACCGTATCGCGATATTATGCGCCGTAAAAGCCGCCAGATTATGGTGGGCGATGTAGCTGTTGGTGGAGATGCCCCGATCAGCGTGCAAAGCATGACTAACACTCTGACATCTGATGCCAAGGCAACCATAGCCCAAGTTCGGGCCTTGGAAGAAGCAGGTGCGGATATTGTGCGGGTTTCTTGCCCAGATGTTGAATCTACGGCGGCATTGAAAGAAATTGTCCAAGCGGTCAATGTGCCGATCGTGGCTGATATTCATTTCCATTATAAGCGCGCGATTGAGGCGGCCGAGGCAGGTGCAGCATGTTTGCGTATTAACCCTGGCAATATTGGTTCTGATGACCGTGTTAAAGAAGTTGTCAAAGCCGCCCGTGATCATGGTTGCAGCATGCGCATCGGTGTTAACGCTGGTTCTTTAGAACGCAGCTTGCTGGAAAAATATGGTGAACCTAACCCCGATGCCATGGTTGAGAGCGCCCTTCATCATGCGCGCATTTTGGAAGATAATGATTTCTTTGATTTTAAAATTAGTGTGAAAGCCTCAGATGTGTTTTTGGCGGTGGCAGCCTATCATGGCTTGGCCGATGCCTGTGATTATCCGCTACACCTTGGCATTACCGAGGCGGGTGGTTTACGCGCTGGTACGGTGAAAAGCTCTATCGGTATTGGTTCGCTATTATGGGCAGGTATTGGTGATACCATCCGTGTGTCACTTTCGGCTGACCCCGTTGAAGAAGTGAAGGCGGGTTTTGAAATGTTGAAAGCGCTGGACCTGCGTCATCGCGGTGTTCGCATTGTGTCGTGTCCATCGTGTGCGCGTCAGGCCTTTCCTGTGATTAAAACTGTTGAAACCTTAGAAGAACGCCTAAGCCATATTTCTATTCCCATCAGCTTGTCTATTATTGGCTGTGTGGTAAACGGCCCTGGTGAAGCCCGTGAAACCGATGTTGGTTTAACAGGTGGCGGTAATGGCAATCATAAAGTTTATTTGTCTGGTGTTGCTGATCATAATATCAGCAATGACACCTTGGTGGATCATATTGTCCAGTTGGTGGAGGAAAAAGCGGCCAGTATGGCGGCTGAGGCCTCATAGCCACCCATAAGGCACCATCAATAACCGACTGTCATAGTGTCAACAAAAGCAATTCATAAAAACAAAAGGATATAAAAGTGGCTAAATTACAGCCTGTTCGTGGGACCAAAGATATCTGGGGTGAGGATGCCCTGCGTTTTAACCATGTTGTGGATGTGTTTCGCTCGGTTGCAGAGCGTTATAGCTTTGAACCTATTTCCACGCCTATTTTCGAATTTACCGAAGTTTTTTCACGCACCCTTGGTGAGGCTTCTGATGTGGTGTCTAAGGAAATGTATTGTTTTGAAGACCGTGGTGGTGAGGGCTTAACCCTGCGACCTGAATATACGGCGGGCATTGCGCGTTCTTATATGTCAGAGGGTATGCAGCAATTTGGCATGAAAAAGTTTTATGCCTATGGCCCGATGTTCCGATATGAACGCCCACAAAAGGGTCGTTACCGGCAGTTCCACCAATTGGATGCAGAAATTTTAGGGGCCCCGGAACCAGCAGCGGATATTGAAATTATTGCCCTTGCGCATCAGGTTTTAAAAGAATTAGGTATGGTTGAAAATACGGTTCTTCATCTTAATTCATTAGGGGATCAAGAAAGCCGTCAAGCCTACCGTGATGCTTTGGTTGAATATTTTA
Source organism: uncultured Alphaproteobacteria bacterium (assembly GCA_937126915.1). GTDB lineage: Bacteria > Pseudomonadota > Alphaproteobacteria > Sphingomonadales > SMXR01 > CAKZLM01. Next base: position 4,062 of record CAKZLM010000017.1, on the reverse strand, counting down.
CCGGGCATAAAGACAAATTGTCAGAGGATAGCTTGGCGCGTTTGGAGAAAAATCCTTTACGCATTTTGGATAGTAAGGATGAAGGCGATCGCGCCCTGTTACCCGATGCACCCAAATTATCTTATTATTTAAATGAAACCTCACAAGCGTTTTTTGATGCCGTAAAGCAAGGTCTTGATGCCATGGATATTACCTATATTCATGATGAAAACTTGGTGCGCGGACTTGATTATTATTGCCACACGGCGTTTGAATTTATCACCACCGATTTAGGCTCCCAGGGCACGGTTATTGGTGGTGGCCGTTATGATGGCTTGATGGAGCAAATGGGTGGTCCACAAACTGCGGGTATTGGTTGGGCTGGAGGAATTGAACGCCTTGCCATGTTGCTGAAAGAGGCACCTAAGCCACCACGTCCTGTGGTGTTTGTGCCGATGGGTGATGCCGCTACCAATAAAGCCATGCAGTTGCTTAACATGCTGCGCTCGAACGGTGTGGTGGCTGATATGGGTTTTCGCGGCAACATGAAAAAACGCATGAAGCGCGCCGCAGATGCCAATGCAAGGTTCGTTGCCATTTTGGGCGATAACGAATTGCTTAAAGGTGTGGTTAGTTTAAAAGATATGGATAGTGGTGATCAGCAAGAAGTAAGTTTTGCTGATTTATTAGCCCGTGTTCAGGCTTAAGGTAGGAGAGGCGTAATGATCCCTCGCGAAAAAATTCAGGCGCTGTTTGATCGTTATGATTATTTGCAGCATATTATGGCCAACCCTGATGAAATGGGGGATGCCAACTTTGCCGATGTGTCGAAAGAGTTTTCAGACCTTGAACCAATTGTGGCTAAAGCCAAGAAAATTAGTGAATTGCATGACGAAGTTGCTGATCTGAAAGAGATGATCAGTGATGGTGATGATGCTGAAATGAAAGAATTGGCGTCGGAAGAGCTTAAAGAAGCTGAGGAAAGCTTGCCTAAGCTTGAGCATGAACTGTCTATTCTTTTATTACCAAAAGATGCTGCTGACGAAAAATCAGCCATTCTAGAAATTCGCGCTGGTACGGGCGGTGATGAGGCAGCCTTGTTTGCTGGCGATTTGTACCGCATGTATGAACGCCTTTCACAGGTAAAGGGCTGGAAGTTTGAGCCGATGAGCATTTCTGCTGGCGAAGTTGGCGGCTTTAAAGAGGCTGTCGTTGCCGTATCAGGGCGTGGTGTGTTTGCGGAAATGAAATATGAATCAGGAGTTCACCGTGTGCAACGGGTTCCTGCCACAGAATCAGGTGGACGTATTCACACCTCAGCCGCAACCGTGGCGGTGTTGCCAGAGGCGGAAGAAGTTGATGTGAAAATTGATGAGAAAGATTTGCGCATTGATGTGTTCCGCGCCAGTGGTCCAGGTGGTCAGTCGGTTAATACCACCGATAGTGCGGTGCGCATTACCCACCTGCCTTCGGGTATTGTAGTCCAGCAACAAGACGAAAAGTCACAACATAAGAACAAAGCCAAGGCTATGACCGTGCTGCGTTCTCGCATTTATGAGGCTGAACGCGCCAAGGTCGATGCCGAACGTGCCGCTGACCGTAAAGGTCAGGTGGGGTCTGGCGATAGAGCAGAGCGTATTCGCACTTATAATTTCCCTCAAGGGCGGGTGACCGATCACCGCATTAACCTTACCCTGCACAAGCTTGATCAAATTTTGGAAGGCGAAGGATTGTTGGAAATGATCCAGGCCCTAACCCAAGAAGACCAAGCCGCAAAATTGGCTGAAATGGAGCAGGGTTATTGACCACGCTGTCGATAAGAAAAGCACTAAAAGAAGCCCAACGCACCCTAAGCCGAGCAGGTATTGATACGGCGCGTTTGGATGCTGAGATATTGTTAGCGTATGTTTTAGAGAAGGGCCGTATTTATTTGCACCTTGAACCTGATGCCCTTTTAACAAACCAGCAGCAAAGCCAGTTTGATGGGTTAATCAGGCGCCGTGAAAATTATGAACCCGTGGCTTATATTTTGGGGGAACAAGAGTTTTGGAGCCTGAAGTTTAGAGTTAATAAACACACCCTTATTCCTCGCCCTGACACCGAAACCATGATTGAGAAGGTTTTGAAAGATTATCCTGATACGGCGGCACCGCTAAGGATGGCTGATTTTGGTACTGGTAGTGGTTGTATTATTATTGCTCTCTTAAGTGAATATCAAAAGGCTACTGGTCAAGCCATTGATCAATCAGCCAAGGCCATTGAAACGGCTGTTTCCAATGCTAAACAAAATGCTGTTATGGATCGCGCCGAGTTTCAGGCGATTAGCTGGTTTGATGCCGCCCTCAATGATTTTATTCGGTTACCCCTAGATATTTTAGTGTCTAATGCGCCTTATATTCCAGCCAATGATATAAAAGATTTAGATGCTGATGTGCGTGATTATGAACCCCACAGCGCCCTTGATGGTGGGGTTGATGGGTTAGATGATGTGCGCCACATAGTGTCTCTTGCGCCGTCACTTTTAAAAGAGGGGGGGCGACTATATTTAGAGATTGGTTTCCAGCAAGCTGATGATACCGCAAACATTATGGCAGAGGCAGGGTTACGACATATCGAGAAAACCAAAGATATTGCAGGTATTGAGCGCATTGTGTCGGGGCAGTTGCTCAAAAATTAAAACCACCTTTAGGCAAAAATTTCCTCTTGTTAGTTCATAATAAGTGGGATAATGTCTTATCCACGCGAACAGATGAGGCCCTATTTTGATATGTGATCAAAACCGTCGCGTTTCCTAAAAGATGTTGGAAAGAATTGACTGTTATCAGTCGTGGGGTCTTTAATATTTCAAAATAAATACGGATAATATGAATAACAAACCAAACAACCGTAATAGACGGTCACACTCCGGTCAGAAGCGTCGCTCACCCGGTGGTCGCCAGCAAAATAACCATCGCCGTGATGCGCAGGTGCGTAATAATTGTAAGCAACAAATTGATAAATATACCAATCTTGCACAAGAGGCCCGTAAAGAGGGTGATTACCATCAGGTTGAATATTATTATCAGCATGTTGACCACTATCAGCGCTTATTAAATGAAATTGAAGAAGCGAACCCGCCAAAAGAAAAGCGCCAACATGATCACAATGGTCGCCAAAAGGGTGATCAGTCAGACAATAATGGCGCTGACCAAAATGTGAATGACGATAATGGCAGCGTTGATCAAAATAATGAGGGTAGTGGTCCATCCAATGATGCTGATAATGCTGATAATGCTGATAATGCTGATGATGCCAAAACCGATGATGTCATTAAGGTGATTGATCCAGCTGATATGCCACAACCCAGTTTGGATTTAGGGGCAGATGATGAACCCGCACCAAAGCCGCGTAAACGCATTGCGCGCGGGCCAGGCCGTCCTAGAAAACCACGCGCCCCTAAGGCAGCTGAAACAGAAGATGCCAGCCCGGTGGTCGCAAACGAAACAGAATAAAGAATAAGAGGTGCCAATTTGTCGCACCTCTTTTTTTTGTCTCGTCTCTTGTGTGATAATTTTGATACACTATATGAAGTTCAATCGCGCCCACTAGCTGCGTTCAAGTTACTTTTGTCAGCTAGTTCGAATTTGGAATTATCAATTCCTTCAACTTGCCATAAATTATTACGGTAAGGTACGCTTACCTGACTTACACCAGTTGTTGAGTTTTCAAAATTTTCTTGCACAGTTTCAACTGTCACATCAACCATACTTTCGTAATCGTTGAATAAACCGAAGTCAGGAAATTTTGCAGTTTGCTCATTGAATGTATATCCTTTGCTATGCCTCCTTCCTGGAAGCCTATCACGCATTAGTTGCTTGGCAAACATTCCACATGATTCAAATGCATAGGTTTCTTCACAACCTTCAAAATCTGCTTTAGAAAGTTCTTCTTCTATAAAGTCATACTCGGACTTTAAACACGGAAGCTGAGATACAAGGAGATCAAGTTCTGCTTCCATATCCGCATCGCGTGTTGCACTCTTGACTATGTATTTTTTTATAAGCGTATACTGTCCTTTTTTCTTAGGAATGTTACTGTTGTCTA
>CAKZLM010000016.1 GCA_937126915.1 uncultured Alphaproteobacteria bacterium | reverse complement strand
AGAAATGCTGGCATTCCAAGCTTTCCAAGCGGGTGATTACGCCACAGCAGAAGAAATTTATCAGCAATTATCCCTTGCTGCTTCAATTCCACCAGCCCTTAAACAACGCGCTGTTGAGATGTTAGCGATTACCCAGTCTAAAAAACCAGCTGGTTCAGAAGAAAATAATCAATAACCATAAAGAACAGACGGCAGAAAAGACGAACCAGGAAGGCCTTAATATCTATGCTTATTCAGCATCGCACAAAGAACCAATTATCTGTATTGCTTATTGCCTTAATGGCAACTGTGGCTGCAGCATGCGCTAAAAAAGATGTGGTTCGTTTACCCGGTGAACGTATTCCTGTTCTATCATTGGAAACTGATTTAGCCGCCGATGCGGGGCTTGAGAATGTGCCCGTGACACTGCCGCGTCCATGGACCAACCAAAATTGGAGCCAGGCGGGCGGTAATTCTGAAAGTTTGATGCATCACCTAGACTTGAACGATAACCTCAACAAGGTTTGGACCATACAAATTGGTCGAGGTTCGGTTTATTATGAGCGAATGACAATGCCGCCTATCGTTCATAATGGTGTGGTTTACACCCTCGATACACAAGGCCGTGTAGCCGCCATTTCTGCAGGCAGTGGCACGCTTTTATGGCGTCGTCAGGTCATCAATCCCAATGAACCTAGTGATGTTGCCTATGGTGGTGGCTTGGCTTTTGGTGACGGTCGTATTTATTTGACCAGCGGTTATGGTTTCATGGCCGCCCTTGATGCCAACAATGGTCAGGAAATTTGGCGCTATGATGTGGGTATTCCTATGCGTAGCAAACCTAGCTTTGGCAATGGCCGCGTTTATGCCATGACCGATGATAATCAGCTATTAGCCCTTGATGCTACAGATGGGTCATTCCTATGGGATTATGTTGGTATTGTTGAAAATGCTGGTGTTTTGGGTTCTGCGGCACCAACCCTTTACAATGATACCTTAATCGTAGGGTTCTCATCAGGTGAGCTTATTGCTTTTAGATCTGAAAATGGTCAGGTTTTATGGCAAGATAGCCTTGGCTTAACCAGCAGTATTTCTGCCATTTCTACTCTTAATGATATTGATGGCAACCCCGTTGTGCATGACGGTCGTGTCTATGCCATCAGCCATTCTGGTCGCATGGTCTCCATTGACCTACGGACAGGTGAGCGCGTTTGGGAAAAAAATGTCGGCAGTCTGTACACCCCATGGGTGGCGGGTAACTATATCTTTGTTTTAAGCACAGATAATGAATTAGCCGCCATGACCGCGCGTGATGGTCGCATCAAATGGGTTACTCAGCTGCAACGCTTTGAAGACCCTGAAGATCGATCAGGCGTTATTCGTTGGTCAGGCCCTGTTTTAGGTGGCGACCGTCTTGTTGCAGTATCATCACATGGCTATGCCGTCTCTATATCTCCCTATACGGGTGAAATTTTATCGGCCTTAGAATTGGAAGAAGATACGGTTTTACCGCCAGTGATCGCCAATAAAACATTATATTTATTAAACGAAGATGGTGAATTAAGCGCTTGGCGCTAAACACCATCGTTATCTGTCAGCTTCGGTTGATCATAAATTATGGAGCAATGGCATGAGTGCTTTTAGTCTGGCCATCTTAGGGCGCCCGAATGTGGGTAAATCAACCCTATTTAACAGGCTGGCAGGGAAAAAACTTGCCATTGTTGATGACACGCCCGGTGTTACCCGTGACCGACGTGAGGGCGAAGGGCATCTTTCTGATTTGCATTTTCGCCTATTTGATACCGCTGGTTTGGAAGAGGGGGATGCCACCTCTATTCATGGCCGAATGCGCAAGCAAACCGAACTAGCCCTTGATGATGCTGATGTTATCTTGATGATGATTGATGCCCGTGCGGGTGTTACCCCCTTAGATGAGCATTTTGCCAATTGGCTACGTCGTCAAAAGAAAAACGTTATTCTTGTTTGTAATAAATGTGAAGGCAAGGCTGGCATGGATGGCGTTTATGAGGCCTTTAACTTAGGTTTTGGTGAGCCGATTCCCTTATCTGCCGAGCATGGTGAAGGCCTTGGTGAACTTTATACCGCCATTGTTGATAGCCTTAATGAGCAAGGCATTGACCCTTATGCTGAACCAGAGGCAGATGAACCAGAAGAAGTTGAAGGATATGCCGAAGACTTTGAGTTGGTGCAAGGCGATTTGGATTATGAATTTGAGGATGAAGACGAGGATTATCTTGCAGGTAAGCCCTTGCAAATGGCTATCGTTGGCCGCCCTAATGCCGGTAAATCAACCCTTATTAACTACTTAATCGAAGAAGACCGCTTAATCACAGGTCCCGAAGCAGGCCTAACCCGTGACAGTATTTCTGTTGATTGGGAATGGGAAGATCAAGCGGTTCGTTTGTTTGACACGGCAGGACTTCGCAAAAAAGCTAAAATCACTGATAAGGTAGAAAAGCTATCCAGCGCAGACACCCTGCGGGCCATACGTTTTGCTCATGTTGTTGTTCTGCTAATAGATGCTGAAATTGGCATTGAAAAACAAGACCTTAGAATTGCTGAATGGGTTATCACTGAAGGCCGCGCTTTAGTCATCGCGCTTAATAAATGGGATGCTGTTGATGATCGCTTGGCGGTTCAACGCAAAGTGAAAGACACCTTAGAAAAATCACTGCCACAGTTAAAAGGCGTTAGCTTGGTGCATTTTTCGGCCCTTACAGGGCAGGGCACCCAAAACTTAATGCCAACTGTGCTTGAAAACTTTGATTTATGGAATGCTCGCATTTCAACAGCGCTGCTTAATCAATGGCTAGAAGCTGTCATTGAAAAGCATCAGCCACCATTAATTGCAGGCCGTCGCCTAAAAATTCGCTTTATGGCACAGGTCAAAACACGACCACCTAGTTTTGTCCTGTTCACCAACATCATTAAGGATTTTCCAACCAGTTATTTACGTTATATGGAAAATGAATTACGCCGAAGTTTCGGCTTGCCCGGTTCGCCCATTCGTTTGATGTTACGGAAAAGTGAAAACCCATACGAGGGAAGACGCCGCGAAAAGAAAAACTCTAAGCGTGGCAAACGTTGGAAAACAGGCAAATAATTCAGTTAATTACAGTGTAATATTAAAAAAGGCACCATCACTTTTGACGGTGCCTTTTCTTATTCTAGACAAATACTTCTTTAAGAAGGCTTATGGTGCGGAGAACTCTTCCAAATGGCCTGTTTTATCATAGTCAGATGACGACATTTTAGCCACAAGTGGTGCTAGTTGATCAGGTGTTGGAAGGGTTTCAGGGTCTTCACCGGGCATAGCTTCAGCGCGCATTTTAGTGCGTATAGGACCTGGGTTTAAGCAATTAACCTTGATGCTGCTGTTTTTCATTTCCTCGGCATAGGTTAAGGCCAACATTTCTAATCCCGCTTTGGTGGTGGCATAGCCAGACCAAAAAGCTTTATAACGGCGTGCAACCCCTGACGAGACAAATGTTAAGCGTGCCGCGTCTGATTTCTTAAACAATGGCTCAAACGATCGAATGAATCGGTAATTGGCGGTCAGATTAACAGCTAATAATTCATCCCATTTTTTGGGCGGGATATGACCAACTGGCGAAATAGGGCCCAAAATGCCAGCATTGCCGACAAAAATATCTAATTTGCCGAAACGCTCATAAAGGGTATGCCCTAAAACGTCGATGCCATCGTGTTTACGCAAATCCATCGGGACCAAAGTAGCGCTTTTGCCTGAGATATCCATAATCTCGTCATCCAAGGTTTGCAAAGCAGTAGCTTGGCGGCCTAAGGCAATGATATGGGCACCTTGGCGGGCAAATTCATGACAAATAGCACGGCCAATACCACCTGTGGCACCTGTAACTAGGGCTAAACGATCTTTTAACATCAAAGCTGTCTCAGTCATATGCGTTTAAGTGTTTGCCACAAGGCTTAATTGATCGGTATCATCTGACTTTGACAAATCAGTCAAATGGGTCGGATAGTCACCTGTAAAGCAAGCGTCACAATATTGTGGGCAAGAGCGATCACGGCCCTCAGGTTCGTTCACTGCACGGTACAATCCATCAATTGTTAGGAACGACAGGCTATCAACGCCAATATGTTCAGCCATTTCTTCAACTGACATACGTGATGCTAGCAGGGCCTTACGCTCAGGGGTATCAACACCATAATAACAAGAATGCGCGGTTGGTGGGCTGGCGATACACATATGCACCTCTTTAGCCCCTGCAGCGCGGATCATATTAACAATTTTAACAGAAGTGGTACCACGAACGATACTATCATCGATCAAAACAACACGTTTGCCTTTAATTTGCCAGCGGTTGGCATTGTGCTTTAATTTAACACCCAAATGGCGAATGCTATCAGCAGGTTCAATAAAGGTGCGACCAACATAGTGATTGCGAATAATACCTAATTCAAAAGGAATACCTGCCTCTTGGGCATAACCAATGGCAGCAGGGGTACCACTATCAGGAACAGGAACAACCAGATCAGCATCAACCGGCTTTTCTCTGGCAAGTTCAGCGCCAATACGTTTGCGCACTTCATAAACGTTCATTTCATCGACATAGCTGTCTGGGCGTGAGAAATACACGTGCTCAAAAATACAGCTACGACGCTTGAACTTAGGGAAGGGACTGTGTGATTGAATGCCATCGTTGGTGATGGTGACAATCTCACCGGGCTCAACATCACGCACATAATCAGCACCAATAATATCAAGCGCGCAGGTTTCTGATGCCATGATATAAGCACCTTCCAATTGACCAAGAACAAGGGGACGCACACCCAATGGGTCGCGAACGCCGATCATGCCTTCTTTGGTCAGGGCTATAAGTGAATAGGCACCTTCAACCTGACGCAATGCATCAATAAACTTGTCCATAACAGTGCGATATGTGCTGGTTGCGACAAGGTGCAAGATAACCTCTGTGTCAGAGGTTGATTGGAAAATACTACCCTTTTTCACCAATTGTTCACGCAGGTGCAAAGCATTGGTGAGGTTACCATTATGGGCAACCGCAAAACCACCACTTGAAATTTCCGCAAAAAGCGGCTGCACATTACGAAGAGCTGTTTCACCGGTTGTGGAATAACGTACGTGACCAATAGCCATTTTACCCTTTAAGCTGTTCACGACATCTTCAGAGGCAAAGTTATCAGCCACATGGCCTTGGTGCTTTTGGGTATAAAACTCTTTACCGTCACATGAAATTATACCGGCTGCTTCTTGACCACGGTGTTGAAGAGCATGCAGGCCAAGAACCGTGTGTGCCGCAGCATCACTAGTCCCATGAATGCCGTAAACACCACATTCTTCACGCAATTTATCATCATCAAAAGGAGAGGTCGTTAACAGACGGTTTTGAGAATTACTCATAATATGGCATCCTGTCAGTGTTCGTCAGCACAAATTCATGCACTCTATAATGCTTTATGTAGCAAGTTACCAGACCCAATTCAAACATTTGTCGTGGTTTGGTTAAATTGTTTATGCCATGGCTTTATGAAGAACTTATTAAAATGGATTATTATTCTTCTTTTTCTCTTCCACTTTATCCATCAACTCCTTTAATTCACCCGCATTTTCAAGCTGCTGTTTCGCCGCATCCATCTGACTTTTGGACGGTATTTTATTTTTCATATCTTCCAAGATATCACCAACGCCGTCGCTGGCTTCGTCACGTTCTTCACCGCGGGTTAACAAATCAGGCACCACAAGGGTCAACATTTCTGCGCCATATTCAACAATGCCTATTAAATTAGCTTCGCGAACATAATCCGGCTGCTTTTTAAATGGCACTACATAGGAAAAGACCAAATAGCCCGCAAAGACAATTAATAACCCTCGTAAAAGCCCAAATAGCGCCCCTAAGGAACGATCTAAAGCACCAACAACGCTGGATTTTATTTTGTCACCAATGAAGCCAGCTAGCATTTTTAGAAGGGCCAAGCTAAGAACAAATACACCAACCACCGTGATAATACCAGCCAGCATGGCGGGTTGAACGTAAAGTTCGACATATTGGGTAGCAGGGTCAACACCATAAAGAGTTATAAATACCGCGCCAACCCAAGCCACAAGCACCAAGACCTCAGTTGAAAAACCACGCGAGAATCCCATGATGGCTGAAAACCCCATGATGATTAAGATAATCGCATCAAACGCAGTCATTCCACCAAAGGCTTCCATCGATTTGCTCTCCATTAATCCCTGTTAAGGCTATCTTAGGGCAAAAAATTAATCCTGCCAACGTTCAGTTTGACGGGTACTGATACCCAGTAAATCTGGCAATTCTTGAATTTTGCCAATGGTTTTAGTTTTAAGGCATGACTTACTAACCTTAGCATTTTGAGGGATAAGGGCCTGTTTAAAGCCAAGCTTTTCAGCCTCTTTCAAGCGTTGATCCATTTGTCCAACAGCACGAATTTCGCCGGATAAGCAAATTTCACCAATAAACACCATGTCTGATGGTAACGATGTACCTGTAAGCGATGACACCAAGGCAGAAGCAACTGCCAGGTCTGCGGCAGGTTCAGTGATCTTGAGGCCTCCAGCCACATTTAAATATACCTCAGCCCCGCCAAAGCCAAACCCCAAACGACTGTCTAAAACGGCCAGAATCATCGACATTCGACCATTATCCCAACCGACAACAGCTCTGCGTGGGTTGGCCGCTTGCGATGCTGCCACCAAGGACTGGATCTCAACCAACAACGGGCGTGACCCTTCAATACCAGCAAAGACAGAGGCACCCAACACATCTTCCTCGCGATTGGTAAGGAACAAGGCAGAAGGGTTGCGTACTTCTTCAAGGCCTTTACCAGTCATTTCAAAAACGCCAATTTCATCGGTGCCACCAAAACGGTTTTTCACGCTGCGTAAAATACGGAATTGATGGCCACGGTCGCCTTCGAAATAAAGCACGGTATCAACCAGATGCTCCAACACACGCGGGCCAGCAATCTGCCCATCTTTGGTAACATGACCTACTAGAATAACTGCACTGTTGCGGCGTTTGGCAAATTTGATCAATTCTTGCGCACTGGCGCGCACTTGGGTGACGGTTCCGGGCGCACTGTCTTGTTGATCACTAAATACGGTTTGGATCGAATCAATCACAACCACATCAGGGGCAGGGCCATCGTCTAAGGTGGTAATAATATCGCGCAAATTAGTTTCTGAAGCCAGTTTTAATGGCGCTTTTTCAAGGCCTAAACGTTGCGCACGCATGGATATTTGTGCTGTACCTTCCTCACCACTGATATAAACACAGTTACCGCCTTGAATCGCCAAACTAGCCATCACTTGCAATAACAAGGTAGATTTACCGATGCCAGGATCACCACCAATTAACGTGGCAGAACCTGCTACAAAGCCACCACCAAGAGTGCGATCAAATTCATTATTTCCTGATTTACGACGCGGCGCTGGGGCAGGGCTTTCATCAAGACCTGTAAGGGTGATTTTACGACCGCGTTTTGACCCCATCCCCTTTGGTGCACCATCGCTTAAAGGACGCTCTTCTTGCAGGCTGTTCCATTCACCACAGCCCGTACATTGCCCCATCCATTTACGATGTGCTGTGCCACAAGATTGGCAAATATACTGTATCTGTTGCTTTGCCACATATCCCCCTGTCAGCAATTATGAGCATGTTTATTATGGCTTTAACACTTCCATTTGAATAGGGCCATCTGCACGACCATGAATAAACTGATCAACATAGTCGTTATTACTGTGATCAATTTCACTGCGTGGCCCATGCCAGATAATTTTACCCTTAAACAACATCGCTGCTTTATCAGCAATTTTGCGCACAGATGACATATCATGGGTAATGGTGATGGTGGTGGCGCCAAGGTCTTTCACACATTCCACAATCAAATCATTGATGACATCCGCCATAATCGGGTCTAAGCCTGTGGTTGGTTCATCAAAAAAGATAATTTCAGGGTCGGTTGCAATGGCGCGGGCCAAACCAACACGCTTTTGCATACCGCCAGATAGTTCTGATGGAAACAATTCCGCCACATCAGGGGTTAGGCCCACACGGCGCAGCTTTTCAATGGCAATTTCCTTGGCATCGGTTTTTTTCATGCCTTGCGATTCGATTAAACCAAAGGCAACATTTTGCCAAATGCTTAAACTATCAAACAGTGCCGCTCCTTGGAACAGCATACCAAACTTGCTCATAATATCTTTGCGTTTGGTGGCGGCTAGATGGGTTACTTCACGATCATCAATTTTGATTGACCCTTGATCAGGAGTAATAAGCCCTAAAATGCTTTTCAGCATAACTGACTTACCCGTGCCCGAGCCACCAATGACAACAAGCGATTCACCTTTTTCAACACCAAGTGTGACGCCATCAAGGACAACCTTGCGGCCAAAGGCTTTGTGAACATTTTCTAGTTTGATTTTATAAGCCATATTAATTTCCAAACATATTCACAGTGATAATCAAGTTTGATAGCAAGATTAAAATGAAGGCAGACACCACAGCATTTGTCGTAGCTTTACCAACACCTTCTGCACCACCTGATGAATGATAGCCATGATAACTACCCATTAACGCCACAAAGAAGCCAAAGACCGCCGCCTTGATCAAGCTTGATTCAACGTCAGCGGCCTCCAGGAAATCAACGGTGTTGTTCAAGTAAACGCTAACATTAAAGCCTAGTTTTTGCGTGCCAATGATAAAACCGCCCAAAACACCAATGATGTTGGCAACCAGCACCAACAATGGCAATACAATCACCGCCGCCAATAGGCGAGGGGCAATCAAATATTTAAAAGGATCCGTATTCAGGGTAACAAGCGCATCAATTTGCTCGGTCACCCGCATGGTGCCAAGTTCTGCCGCCATAGCAGAGGACACACGACCCGCCACCATCAAGCCCGCCAAAACAGGGCCTAATTCACGCACAATAGCAATCACGACAACTGAGGCAACCGTGCTTTCGGCGTTAAAGCGTTCACCACCAACATAAATTTGTTGCGCAAGCGCAGCACCAGTAAATAGCGCAGTCATGCCCACTACAGGTAATGAGAAATAACCAATATGAAGCATTTGCTGCCATAGCAGTCTGAAATAGAAAGGCGGCGAGAATATCGCCACAACGGCATCTTTGGCAAACACCGACAAACGGCCAATTTGGGCCAATAAATCAATGAAAAAACGACCAATATATTGTAAAAAATTCATACAGTTAGCGCCTGTTTGATGAGCTATTATAATAGGGCTTGATTGCCGCAAAGATTAAGCGGTTTTTACCCCCATGTAAAGCACGCTTTAAATCGTTTGCGCACCATAATGATTTGAAGATGAACCCTAGCTTAATCAGCCAAGAATTAGTTGAATTGTTCTGGTAAATAGTCATCTTTCGCCAAATCGCTAAAGTGCGTGAACTGGCCTTCAAAGTGTAGATTTGCGGTGCCTGTTGGGCCGTGCCGCTGTTTAGCCACAATAACCTCAGCTTTACAATGCAATTCTGTCATCTCCATTTGCCATTTTTCAAATTCAGGCGTGCCTTCTGATGGTTTTTCTTTGTTTTTATAATATTCCTCACGGAACACGAACATCACCATATCAGCGTCTTGCTCAATCGAACCTGATTCACGCAAATCTGATAGTTGTGGTCGCTTGTTTTCGCGCGATTCAACATTACGGGAGAGCTGTGAAAGGGCCAGCACAGGTACATTAAGTTCTTTCGCTAACGCCTTGAGACCACGTGTAATTTCTGAAATTTCCTGCACGCGACTTTCACCAGCCGTACCGCGACCTGTACCAGATAATAGCTGTAAATAGTCAATCACGATAAAGCCCAAATTATGCTGGCGTTTTAAGCGGCGCGCACGGGTTCTAACACTGGCAATAGAAAGGCCCGCCGTATCATCAATGAAAAACGGTGTTTCTTCCATTTCTTGCATGGCACGAACTAGATTTTGAAACTCTTCATGGGTTAGTTTACCTCGGCGCATATCTTCTGATTGAACCTTCGCACGCTCTGACAAAATACGCGCAGCCAACTGGTCCGCGGGCATTTCCAGCGAGAAAAAGCCTACAACGCCCCCTTTGGTATTCTCATTACCATCGCGCATATCATCGGCATAACGTTTGGCGATGTTAAAGGCAATATTGGTCGCCAATGCAGTTTTACCCATGGCGGGACGTCCTGCCAAAATCACCAAGTCAGACGGATGCATCCCGCCAATTAAGTCATTTAAAGCATTGAGGCCGGTGTGTAGACCACTAAGGTTATTAGGGTCTTGATAGGCGGATTCAATTTTTTCAATGGCTTCAGTTAAGGACTTAGAAAAACGTTTAAAACCGCCTTCTTGTGAGCCTTTTTCACCGAGATTAAAAAGCTCGCTTTCGGCTTCTTCAATCTGATCAACTGCACTCACATCAATGGGAGCATCAAAGGCGTTGATGACCATTTCTTCACCGATGCTGATCAATTCGCGCCTAACAGCTAAATCATGGATGGTTTTACCATAATCTTCGGCGTTCAAAATAGTCGCAGCAGATGAAGCAAGCTTTACCAAATAACCCGCACCACCAACATCCTTAAGGGCAGGGTCATTTTCAAAATAGGGTTTCAACCTAACGGGATCAGCGCTTTGATTATTGTTCATCAACTTTAGGATTGATTCGTAAATTCTTCCATGAACGGCTTCATAAAAATGCTCAGGCTGTAGGAAAGATTGCACTTTCTCAGCGGCAGAATTATTGACCAACATCGCCCCCAGCAAAGCCTGCTCAAGTTCAAGGTTGTGTGGCATTTTACGATATTCAGGTGCAACATTATTGTTGTTATTATCTTTGTCAGACACGGTTATATCCCGATCATTTTGATTGCTTGCTACAGTTTCCATAATCCCCCCCCCAAAGTGTGAGGTAACTTAATGAAACTAGGACTAGTTTTAAAGGCCAAATAAGGGTTATTTTTAAAGTTTTAGTATGGCTGTGGATTGTTGACCTAAAGCCAAGCAAAATAGGGGAGTTAGCCACTTTTATTGATTGTGGGTAGAATGTGAAGAGTCAAAAAAAGGCGGGACAAAGCCCGCCTAATTTCAAATTTTAATGATAAAAAAAGCTTATGCTTCTTTAGATTCGTCTTCCACAGCTTCGTCAGCAGTTTCTTCCACTTCAACAGCTTCTTCAGCCGCTTCCATTGCTTCAACTTCTTCCAAAGCAGCTTCAACCAAATCAACTTCTTCAGCGTCAGCAGTAAGGTCTTTACCAGCAGCTTGCAATTCAGCTTCCTCAGCAGAACGTGCAACGTTAACCGTTACAGTTACGCTAACTTCAGCGTGCAAGCGTACAGTTACATCGATCAAACCAATGGTTTTAATCGGCATAGGCAAGATCACTTGGCTACGAACAACCTTGAAACCTGCTTCACTAATCTCAACAGCAATGTCACGAGAGGTAACAGAACCGTACAATTGACCAGATTCACCAGCTTGACGAAGAAGAACAACGCTTAGGTCATTCATTTTAGCAGCAACAGCCTCAGCGTCCTTACGGGCCGCCAAGTTTTGCGCTTCGATTTCTTTACGTTGTGTTTCAAAGAAAGCCAAGTTTGCTTTAGTAGCACGCAAAGCTTTTTTGTTAGGCAAAAGATAGTTACGGGCAAAACCGTTTTTAACGTTAACAACGTCACCAATTTGACCTAGCTTTTCAACACGTTCAAGAAGAATGATTTCCATGATATATCCCCTTCTATTTTACGATGAATGGCAATAGTGCCAAGTTACGGGCACGTTTGATTGCTTTTGCCAATTCACGTTGTTTCTTGGCAGAAACAGCGGTGATGCGGCTAGGAACAATTTTACCACGCTCTGAAATGAAACGACCTAGCAATTTAACATCTTTATAGTCAATTACAGGTGCGTTAGGGCCTTTGAAAGGGCATGATTTACGACGACGGAAAAAAGGACGACGTACAGGTTCACTTTTCTTAGCTTCACTCATTGTCTGTTCTCCTTAGCGCTCATCGCGGCGTTTGCGAGTGTCTTTTTGCATCATAACGCTCTCGTCGTCATTCAATGCTTCAACACGGATGGTCATAAAACGCAAAAGGTCTTCGTTCAAACGCTCTTGACGCTCAACTTCAGCAATAGCAGCATGAGGAGCTTCAACGTTAAACATTACATAATGAGCTTTTTTGTTTTTCTTGATTGGGTAGGCTAGTTGACGCAAACCCCAGTATTCTGTGCTAGCGACTTTGCCGCCTTTGTCTTCGATAATTGTCTTGAAATTATCGGTAAGAGCTTCCACCTGCTGTACGGTAATATCCGGACGAGCGATGAAAACGTGTTCATAACACGCCATGTGCTTTCTCCATGTATTTGCTGATCGTTTACCGACGCCAATCGACGGCACCTCCAGCTCTCTTCGTAATTCAGGATTTCGAACCTGAAGGCGCCGTATAACCCTTGGCTCCAGCAAAAGCAAGCCCTTTATTGGTTTTTTGCGGGATTTTCTGCATAATTGCTCCATCAATGCATATTATCTTGATCATTGGCCCTGAATTGGCTATCCCGAAAGCGAGGAATTAATATCATAAACTCTGTAACAGGGGCATAAAATATGACACGTGCATTTGTATTTCCAGGACAAGGCAGCCAATTTGTTGGCATGGGCAAAGAACTGGCTGATCAACACCAAGCTGCCCGCGAGGTATTTGAAGAAGTTAACGATGCTTTAGGTCAAAACCTATCAGCCATTATGTTTGAAGGCCCTGAGGATGATTTACGCCTAACCGAAAACACCCAACCTGCCTTAATGGCTATGTCATTGGCTGTTGTGCGTGTTATGGCAGCAGAGGGTATTAACTTAGCAGACCATGCAGCCTATGTAGCGGGCCATTCATTGGGGGAATACAGTGCATTATGTGCTGCTGGGTCCATCAGCTTAAGCGATACAGTAAAGCTTTTAAAACTTCGTGGTCAAGCCATGCAAAAGGCGGTTCCCGTTGGTGAAGGAGCCATGGCAGCTCTACTAGGCCTAGATATGGAAACCACCAAGGCCGTTGCCGCTGAAGCCGCCCAAGGTGAGGTTTGTTCTGCGGCCAACGACAATGCCGATGGTCAAATTGTTATTTCAGGCCACAAAGGCGCTGTTGAACGTGCCATTGACATTGCCAAAGAGAAAGGCGCTAAGCGCGGGGTCTTGTTGCCTGTAAGTGCGCCATTCCATTGTTCGCTGATGCAACCGGCTGCAGATGCAATGAAAGACGCTTTAAGTGATACTGTAATCAAATCACCAAGTGTGCCGCTTATTGCTAATGTAAAAGCAGATGTTGTTACCGATGGTGACGAAATTCGCCACTTATTAGTTGAACAGGTCTGTGGCTCGGTTCGTTGGCGCGAATCTGTACTTAAAATGGGTCAGTTGGGTGTTGATCAATTAGTTGAAATAGGGGCTGGTAAAGTT
>CAKZLM010000015.1 GCA_937126915.1 uncultured Alphaproteobacteria bacterium | reverse complement strand
TTGGCTCCGCCTGCTGGGCTCGAACCAGCGACCCAATGATTAACAGTCATTTGCTCTACCAACTGAGCTAAGGCGGATCAGAAACTCGATTAGAAAACTAACCAATTTCTGTAATTCTTTTTGCCACGTTACCTGCGGCTTGGGCGACCTTATAGCAGAGGATTTTTTAAATGTGCAATAGGGAAAATGCCCTTTTTCGAAAAAAAATCACTTAACCCACCTAACATATTGAAAAATATGCTTTTATAGATGGTCTAGTGTGGAACTTTTATTCTGCCGCAGTTAAGTTTTGTGGTTTTAAACAGCGGTTTAAGGCATTTTCCAAATCAGCAATCAAATCATCCGCGTGTTCAATGCCCACAGATAGTCGAATCAATTGATCTAGGATGCCTGCATTTTCCCTTGCTTCAGGGGTCATTGCAGCGTGGGTCATGGTTGCTGGGTGTGATATAAGGCTTTCAACACCGCCAAGTGATTCTGCTAAGGTAAAGGTCTCTGTGCTTTCAATCAGGGTTTTGACATTGTCAACATCTCCAACCACCTCAAAACTAAGCATGGCACCAAAGTCTTTTTGTTGTTTTTTGGCGATGTCATGGCCTTTATGGCTTTCAAGACCCGGGTAATAAACTTTTGATACCATTGGGTGGTTGTCCAAAAACTCAACCAAGCGTTTGGTAGTTTCGGTTTGTTGTCTAATGCGAGGGAACAGGGTTCTTAAACCACGCAAGGTTAAAAAACTATCAAAAGGATTGCCTGTTAGCCCTAAACAGTTTGCCCAGAAAGCCAGTTCTTCTGCTAATTCTTGTGTTTTAGCAACAACGGCACCACCCACAACATCAGAGTGACCATTGATATATTTTGTGGTTGAATGCATCACCACATCAACACCCAATTCTAAGGGGTTTTGCAGGGCAGGGGACAAAAAGGTATTATCGGCCGCCACCAAAACACCATTGGCTTTTGCCAAGCTTGTTACCCGTTCAATATCTGTAATACGAAGAAGCGGGTTGCTGGGTGTTTCAATTAAGATAAGCTTTGGCTTTGCCTCAAGGGCCTTGGTAAGGGCGAAATCATCGGTTTGGTCGATAAATTCAAGGTTTAAGCGACCTTGCGCTTGATAATGGCTAAGAAGGCGGAAGGTGCCACCATAACAATCATGCGGTGCTACAATGGTTTCACCGGGTTGCACCAAATGTAAGATCAGGGTCAAGGCGCCCATGCCTGAACCCGTGACAGTGGCACCTGCACCACCTTCTAATTCGTTAAGGGCATCGGCCAAATTATCGCGTGTTGGATTGCCAGAACGGGCATAATCATATTGGCGCTTTTTATCATAACCTTCAAAGGTATAGTTACTGGTTAAATAAATAGGAGGCATCACCGCGCCATGGGCTTTATCTGTGCCAAGCCCTTGTTGCACGATGTTGGTTTCTGTCTTGCGGTTTTTATTGCTTTTAGGGGACATTTTCTTACTCCGTTAGGGGCGAAAGGAAAGATTGAATTTCTTGTGTTTCTAATAAAAAGCCATCATGACCAAAATGAGAGGAAATGATTTTTAAATGGCATGTTGCTGCCATATTATCGGCTAATTCTTGAACATGGTTAATGGGAACTAAGACATCACTGTCAATGGCGATAAGGGCCGTTTCAGTGTGTATCTCAGAGGGGCTAACAGATTGCAAATCAATTGATTTTGACAAGCAGCCGTAGCGCCATAAGTCGTGGCTTTTGGTGAATTTTTGACCCTGATGGTTTAGGTATCCAAGAACACCTTCTTCGGGTTTAACTGCATCAAAGCGCTTTTCAAATTCTTCCCTCGAGCGATAGGAAATAACGCCCAATTTGCGGGCTAAGGCCACAGCATTTGCTTGGTTCCCATCATTAAGAGCTGATTGCAATATTCCACGCTGAACATGACGAATGGCGTGACCATATTGGCTAACCATGTGGGTGGCAGCCAAGCAAAATAATTTTTGCAAGCGCTGTGGGTAAAGAGAAGCAAAATTAAGCCCCACTATGCCGCCATAGGAACCACCCAAAAAGGCTTTTAAGTGCGTTATTTTCAAATAGTCCAAAATATAGGCAATGGTATCTGCTTGAAGAGAAGGGGGTAATGGGTAAAAGTCAGTATCGCTGGCCTGTTGTTTAGGCGCTAAATAATCAAACGCAATTACACGACAACAGTTTGTGTTAATCAGCTTTTCGGGGCCTACTAAATTTGACCACCAGCCAGTTTTATGGGCGTTTTCTGAAGCGGGGCAGCGATTGGCTGAAATGCCACCAGCGACAAAGACGGTTTCGATAGATGGATTTTCTAAGCTAAGGTCTAGCCCGATCAGGCGCACGGATAGATGTACAGTATCAAAATCACGACCTAACACAGCTTTTAATTTAGGCGGCATAGGGATTTTTACATCACGCCACGGGGCGTAATCGTTTTCCTGTGATTTTTTTGTATCCTGCGTGTCAGTCAATGTTCTTATCCAGCTTGTCTCACCGAATAACGACCCATTGAATGTTTGCTAAAAGAAGGGGAAAGTGCGCGCAATGTATCGGTCATTGCTTTTCCCTCATCTTTCGAAGAAAACCTTCGTGGGAGTTGGCACCGTTTTAAAAGGTTTCCCCTTTAAAGGTTGCCCTGGCGTCTAAGGGCCCATCCCTCAGCCAGTCTCGATGAGTTTCGCTATAAGGCATATCGCTTTGATGCTTCGTTTGTCAATGGCTTTTTTTATTAAAATATAAAATTAGTTTAAAAGATGATTTTGTAATAATTTTAGTCTTGACGAAACATAAACATGTCTTTATGTATTTTCCATGCGCCGATTTGATAATCAGCTTGCGGGCGCTTAATAAGTTCAGCTAAAGAGGTGCGAACCACCGCATCACAGGGTATGTAGGTGGTTTTTTTGTCTCCAAAGCTTTAATTTATTCCCGCAGCTGCAAAATATAAAATGCAGGAGTGAGAGAGCATGACAGGCACGACAAAAACGGGAACACAAAAATTAGAGCAAGATTGTTGTGTGGTCTTAAAGTTTGGTAGTTCGCTATTGAAAGATGTTTTTGCCACACGATTGGCTGTAAATGAGATATATCGACATGTTTCTGTTGGGAAAAAGGCCATCGTCGTTATCTCTGCCCTTGCAGGAGAAACTGATCGCTTAACAGATATTAGCAAGCAGTTTCAATCTCTTAGTGATGGTCACTTGGCAGGGTTTTTAGCAACTGGTGAGCAGCAAGCATCATATTTGTTAGGCATGGCCGCTGATGATGTTGGGCTTAATTCTGTTATTCTTTCCCCTAAAGATTTGGCTCTGACCCTGACTGGAAGTCATCTAGATGCTGAACCAAAATCATTAAATTTTGATAGACTGCAGAAAGCCCTAATTGATCATGATGTGGTCATTGTTCCGGGCTTTTACGGCATTAGGGAAAATGGCAAAATGGGGCTTTTGGGGCGCGGGGGATCTGATTTATCAGCACTTTATATCGCTAGTGTTCTAAAAAACCATCAGTGTCTAAGTCATTGTACCTTGGTGAAAGATGTTGAAGGGGTTTTCAATAAAGATCCTAACACCCATTGGGATCAGGGTGATTTGGAAATTTATCAATCCTTGGATTATCAAACTGCAGCCTCAATTGCGGGGGTTTTGGTGCAGCCAAAGTCGGTAACCTATGCGGAAAAGCATGGCATAGGTTTTAATGTTGCCAGAGTAGGGCGGGACCAAGGTACCTATATTGGGGAAAATGCTGTGGTTACTAAGAAACCTTATATGCGCGGCAAAGCAAAGAAAGTGTTGCTGGCAGGGCTTGGTGTTGTGGGCTATGGGGTTTATCAGTTTTTACAGCGCTCGCCTGATTTTGAGATCGTTAAGGTTTTGGTTTCAAATCCTAAAAAGCATCAGGATAAGGCCGTACCACAATCCCTGTTAACAAGTGACGTTAATGTTTTTAACAATCATGACGCTGATATTTTAATCGAGGCTTTGTCTGTCACTGATGTTGCCTTAAAGGCGATTGAGGCTGCCTTAAAATCAAATATCGCTGTGATTAGTGCTAATAAGCAAGCGATTTATCAAAACTTCAAATATTTAACCACTTTGTCCCGTGAGCATGGCGGTGGTTTACGATATTCGGCGGCCATTGGTGGTGGTGTGCCTATTATTGAGAGATGCTTGGCCGAACAGAAAGCCGTCAGTCATGTCGAAGCCATTTTAAATGGTACTTGTAACTTTGTGTATTCACGTATTGATGAGGGTATAGATGCTGAAACGGCTATTAAAGAGGCGCAGGAGGCAGGCTTTGCTGAGGCAGACCCTAGCGCAGATATTGATGGCTATGATGCTTTAGCGAAAATTGCACTGATTGCAGCGACCTGCGGCGGCATTGACATTGAGGTTGTTGATATTGATAGAAAAGACTTTGAAGCGCCATCAACTCTTGATGGGCAATATGTTCGTCAAGTTGCTGTTTTTGATGGCAGCCCCGGTGCGGGACAGGGCGTTTTATCTGTTAAGCCAACAATTTTAGATGATCACTCTATCCTTGGGAAAACCACTGGTGCCCAAAATGTTGCTAAAGTTACCTTTACAGATGGCAGTGAACTTTTCTTAAAAGGTCTGGGAGCAGGGCGCTGGCCAACAACTCAATCCGTACTGTCTGATTTATACCAATGGTACAATGGATTGGATGCCCGTAATGCTGCAGAAAAGCACATTAAGATAGCTAGTTAACTTATTGTTTTAATGGAAAAAAAGACCCCATAGTGAGGGGTCTTTTTCATTATCATTTTTGTGTGCTTTATTTTAGCGACGCTTATACATATCACCAAAAAAGTCGCCTTCTTTCCATTGGGGAACGCCCTGTTGATTGGCAATGTTTAACCCCATGACAAGGGCATAGCGGCCATAATCACGCGCCGTATCCATCACAAAGGGCAGATCAAGATCGTCTTTGTTTGAGTGATACTGTTCACTTAAAAACGGCCAATATAGACCTCGTGGATCAGGGTTTTCATCGTTGGGACTGAAGCTTGTGAAGATCAGGGCGGCAGGGATGCCTTGTTTCACAAAGTTATAATGGTCTGAACGCACGAACAAGGTTTGTTCTGGGAACGGGTCGTCAACAGGTACCAAGCCAACAGCTTTTGCCGCTTTGGCTGATTCATCGCCAATGGTTGAGTGTGGCGCACCAATGGCTGTTACACCGGTTGAGGCTGATAGGAACAAAGGCATGTCCAAATTGATATTGGCGATACCATTATTAATGATAGCAGGCGTATTTTGCGCGAAATAGTCAGACCCTAAAAGGCCACGCTCTTCACCAGAAACCGCCACGAAAACAACAGAACGTTTCGGGGCTTGTTCCGCAGGAAGCGCCGCCATGACACGGGCTACCTCAAGGATGCTAGAAATCCCTGAGGCATTGTCATAGGCACCATTACAAATGTGATCTTCTTCATCACCATTAATGCGACGACAACGCTCACCCACATGATCAAGGTGCGCAGAGTAAATAACATACTCATTCTTCATAGTTGGGTCTGTGCCTTCCAGCACACCTGCAACGTTTTGTGAGGCAATTGAGCCATGCTCTGAGGTTACAGAGAAGTTCAAAGTTTTACCCAATTCAAACGACTGGGATTGACCCTCAGCAAAGGCAGTAACCAAATCTTCGTAAGAAATTTGCTCTCCTTGGAAAAGGAAGTCTGCGGCATCAGCGCTTAAGCTAATGCTATATTGCAAGCTGTCATTTTGACCACGAACAACGCCATCTGCTGTTGCCCAACGTAATGATTGGCGAGCAGGGCGGCCCTTGCTTTGTTCAAATGAATTGCGCTCAAGGTCTTGTTTGTCTTGCAGATAAATAACCCCAACAGCACCCATCTCATTCAGGCTGTCTAATTTACCACGGCGGCTGTAATGAGCGCGCTCATTGGTGGCAAAATTACTTGGCGTGCCATCAAACACGACAACAAACTTACCTGTGGCATCAATGCCTTGATAGTCATCATGACCCAGACTTGGTGCGTGAATGCCATAGCCAGCGAAAACGATGCCAGCATTTTCAACACCGGCTGTTTCAGAAATAAAATTGGCAGAAGTTGTAAAGTCTTCCTTATAACCAAAGACCTTATTTTCATCCGTTGACATGATTGTTAAATCAGCATCTTGGGCAGTTGCTGTTTTAAAGGCAAACTTTTGCGCATAGCCATCATAACCAGGCATTGGATCTAGGCCTAAATATTGTAGGCGATTGGCAAAAAAGTTTGCAGCAATATCATATTCAACCGAACCTGTGTCACGACCGCGCATAACATCATCTGCAAGGAACTCAATGTCCGCTCTGATGCGTTCAGCGCTGATCATTTGATCTGGTTGTACCTGTGCTTGTTCTGTCTGTTGTTCACAAGCGCTTAAGCCTATCAGCGCAAGGCCGAAAGCAATAGGTATGATTTTTTTCATAATACAATTCCCTAATTTATTTTGCGCCAGAATAGCAAACAAATTTGGGAAAACAATCAAAATGCCATGAAGTGAGGCTTTTTATCGTCCTGTTAAGGCCAATTTGCACACAAAAAAAGGCCCGGAGGCCCTTTAAAATGATTTGTTCATGAGGTGGTCTTAGAATGATGCTTTAAGACCATCAATGAAGCGATGCTTGGCTTGGCCGAAAGCAGTCATTTTAGTGCCTTTAGATCCAGAAGTAACGCGGCGTGCTTTGGTGTATAATGATAAGCCTTCCATCACTTTGTATGATGCATGCAAATCAACCAATACATAACCATCAATTGGTACAGAGTCTTAGGGAATACCAAGGTTTGTGGCTACTGGCTGTACTTTGCTAGAGCTGTAATAAGCTTCAGCACCTAACAAGAAAGGACCAGTTTCATGGCATATTAGGCAGCAATGATGTCATCACCACCAGGTTGTTCGTAATACACGTAAAATAATTAGTAAAAATGCGTCTTACAAAAAATGCGTCTAACAAAAATAGTTAAGTTTATTTGCACCTGTTATTTGCAAGAGGCGAAACGGTATTTATGACAGTTAAAAACGTCCTTAACTTTGTGCTGTTTTAATTTTGGTATAATGGTGTGGGCATGGCTATCGAAAAAATCAAACTGCTATTAAAATGGCCCATAGTTATAAATGTAGTCAGTATAAGCGCGCAAAGTTTAGGGCTTGGCTTATCTGGGTTTAATGATGTGGCCACAACACCGAAAGGATGCTTAACGGATGAAAATACAATTTATCAATGAACTTGTGTGTCATAATCTACAAGGGTTAAACGACGCTATAAATAATAGCTTCAGACAGTACCATAGCTTTAATAACAAAAAAGACCACCCGAAGGGTAGCCTTTTGTAATTGGAGGCGCGGACCGGAATCGAACCGGTGTTCACGGATTTGCAATCCGCTGCGTAGCCACTCCGCCACCGCGCCATATCCCCCTCAACAAAATGTTGAAAGCGACTTGGCTATAGCAAAGCAAAAATCACATGGCAATCAAAAAATAACATATGGGATTCATTATTATAACACGATGAATTTTCGCCCAACATTTGAGCCAGATACAGTTTAGGATGTGGTATTGTTACGTCATGTTGTGATTTTTGCGTTTAAAACACTGTAAACTGTTACAGAAAGCGCAAAAAAAACTTGCCCCGACGGGAAAGATGTCTTTAATTCTCAAATTAAATCATTATTGTTATATGAACTAAGCTGAAAAATGCCAATTTTGGTAATAAGTTAGAAATTAAAATTATGACTCAACAAAACCACACCGAAAACACACATTACATGATCGAGGGGCAAATTCGTCCTAACGCAGTGAATGATGAAAAAATTCTTGCTGCCATTGCCTCTGTGAATCGCGTGGATTATACGCCAAGGCACTTAAAGAATGTTGCTTTTGCTGATCAAGATATCGTGCTTGAGAATAACCGCATTATGCCGTCTGCGTTGCTTCTTTCAAGAATGCTAAAAATGGCTGATGCGCAAAAAACAGATATTGCGCTAATGATTGGTGATAGTACTGGTTATTCGTCAGCCGTGATATCGCGCATGGTTGAGGCCGTTGTGTCGCTTGAGGATAATGAGCAGTGCTCTGACGATTGTTCTAAAACATTAGAAGAGCATTCGGTTGATAATGTCGCGACCCTTACCGGTGACATGGCTCTTGGAAATAAAAAACAAGGCCCCTATGATATTATCTTTATTAATGGCGGGGTAGAGCAATTACCACAAGAATTGATTGATCAATTATCAGATAATGGTAGGCTTGTTTGCGTTTGGAATGAAGGACCAGTTGGACACGGTCGCTTAATTCATAAACAGGGTGATATGATAACATCAAAGGATTTCTTTGAGACAAGCGTACCAGTAATACCTTGTTTTGCCCTAGAAAAAGAGTTTGAGTTTTAATAATAACCAATAAACGACAGCAATAAAGGCCAGAAGGTCACGCTAAAAGGAGAAAATAATGAGGATTGTAAGCCTTAAAAAAACATTAGTTGCCCTTGGAACAGCAACAGCATTAACAACGACATTCATTGCAGGGGCGTCTGCTGAGGATTTGAGAGAGGCTTTAGCAAAAGCCTATGCGTCAAACCCTGATCTTAACGCACAACGTACTGCGGTTAAAGTAGCCGACGAGGGGGTTGCCCAAGCAACATCTGGGTTTTTACCTAGAATTTCCCTTTCTGGCAGCCTGACCAAAAATAACTCGGATGCCACACAAACCAGTGATGCGGGTGTTGAAACATCAGAAACTGATGCTACCAACAAATCATACCAAGCATCTGTTCAGCAATCACTGTTTCGTGGTTTTCAAGA
>CAKZLM010000014.1 GCA_937126915.1 uncultured Alphaproteobacteria bacterium | reverse complement strand
TTCTAATATTCACATCATCCAAAGTTGCCTTAGCATCAAATTCTTTATCTTGTGCCCGCTGGCCCATAAAGCCGGCATGGCTTAAAATTGCAGCAGTATATTGACTAAGCGACACTGACATCGCTGATAATCCGCCAGCACTGTCATAATCCACCAATGTTTCTTGTAAGTTTTCAAAAGCAATGGCGCCACGTTGGTCACCTTTACCCATTGTCACAGCCCCCACCACAGCGGTTTGGTCCATTTTTGACAAGGACAAGTTGGCAGGATTATTTCTAACACGCTCAACAATTTGCATGTTGCTGGTGCGCCCAGCGGTGTATTTATCACCAATACCAAACACCTGTGTCAATGTCATACCCGATCCTGCAACACTGGTGGTATCTGAAATGGTTGAAATATGAAGACTATCATAACCCGGCTTAATGGTCGAAACCAACGCGCCATTACTATCCAATGAGAAACTATAATATTGCCCCAAAGCCGATACGTTATTCAAATCAGTCAAAATGTCATTATAACTGGTTCCAGCCACATTATAGGTATAAGTGGTCAACACACGGTTGTTTGCGTCACGCACCTCTAAAGTAGCTGCGCCACCTGCGTCTAACGCATGGGCCTCGGTTCCATCAAGACCGGTATTATAGCTTGCCTCAACCGATGCCTCGATGATGTCATTCATACCAAAATAATGTGAGAAACCTTTGCCACCTAGATTGCTTGGCGAACCATCAACATCGCTGATCACCACACCATTGGCAGGATTAGTTGATGTAAATGTCATTACGCCATCAACCAAACTTAAGGTACCAGAACCCGCCAAACCAGCGTTCACCTGGTTAACAAGGTCGGTGTAGGTTGCTGGTGGCGCGCCATCAAAGTCTACAGTGGTTTTAGACACCAATTTGGTATCAGCATCGACAATTGAGAACGTCACCTGCCCGGTAAACTTAACAGCATGTGACCCCTGAATGTGGGTCATATGACCAGAAAGTTGATTAGGTGCAGGCACCGCCGAGAACTGGTTATGAACAGCATTCATCTGATCAGAGAATTGCCCTGCCATCTCACCCAAAGACAAAGACAGGTTACGCAAGTCATCGTCGCGCAAATCAATCAAACTACGTAGCGTACCAGATTGCAAATCACCATCAAGATCAACAGGGGTACCAACACGCTCGCCCGTGCTTGGATCGATGCGATGTACCTGCACACTTGGGAAGCGTGTCTCAGCTGAAACCGTGCCAGGGCCTAAATATTCTAACTCACGCTTTGAGCGGTCCAGCAACACAACACCTGATGTCGTGGAAACAACAATGGCACCTGTCTCAAGGGTTTCAACCTTAATGTCCATCACTTGCGACAAATCATTTAGGGCTTGAGAAATTTGTGTTTGCAGACCAGTAACATCACCACCAATGGCTTTATGCTTCACCACTAAGGGGTTTAATTCAGCCAAACGGTCTAGGGCGTTATTGGCAATTTCAACCTGCTCAAATACTTTTTGGTTAACATCACCACGTAATTGCTGGATGCCATTGGCCAAGCGGCCAATTTCTTGGGTAAATTGCTCAATCGACGCCAAAACACCTTCACGAACAATATTGCTACCAGAATTAATTGTCAGTTCGGATAAGTTAGCAAAAACATCATCAATGCGGGCGGTTAAGTGACTGTCAGAGTCAGGACTACCAAGCAAGCCTTGCAAACGATCATGAATTTCACGGGCCACTTGTGACCCACTAGCATCTGATTCAGCCGTAAGTCTTGCCGCTTCTAAATATTCATCAACAATGCGCTTAACTTCGGCGATGCGAACACCGCCACCTGCACCACCAACAACGATGGATTCAGTTTCCACAACTTGGCGCGCATAGCCTTCGGTATTAACGTTCGAGATATTATTACTGGTGGTTTTCAGCGCAGATTGCGTTGTGAACAAGCCCGTAAGTGTGGAATTAATAATACTGTTTATAGACATGAACGCTCTCCTGCCTCGAAACTACTAAACAGGCAATTTTGACCATCAACATCATGGATTTGAGTGGCATTAATTGCACAGCCAGCAGATAGCAACAAGCCTCCTGCACAGCCAGCCGAAAACTTACCAACCAATTGATTTTGATAGTGTTTCATTATTAAAATACCTGCTATTCTGCTTCTACAATCTGGTTTAAAACCACCAATTCAAACACTATACAAGCAAAGCACATGCCAATTTACAGCACAGAGCAATCTTTGCTTTTTTGCATCATGCCTTATGTGGTAAAAGCGAGAGGCACTTGATCAAGAAAGTCATCCTATGAAACAAATATTACTATGGCGGCATGCAAAATCAGATTGGTACTCAGGAGCAATAGACGATCATGACCGTCCCCTTAATGCCCGAGGTGAAAAAGCAGCAAAGGCGATGGCTGGATATTTAGCAGAACATCATCCTGACATTGATATAATCTTATGCTCATCTGCCAAGAGAACCCAGATGACTTTAGCCCCATTAGCACAACACTTAAAAGCCGCTGATATTAAAGTAATCAATGACCTGTATCATGCATCCAGCAACACTATGCTTAACCTGCTACACGAAAAAACTATGGATGCCCCAGATAAAATTATGATGATTGGTCATAACCCCGGCATACAAGACTTTGTCTTACGATTATCAGACACGAAAACTGGGCCCTATTTTGCCGCCACCCAGCAAAAATTTGTCACAGGCAGTTGCGCCATTTTCAAATGCCCCATAGAAAACTGGGCAGCCCTCAGATGGAAAACTGCCCAGCTTTTTGATTATATCAGACCGAAAGACTTACTTTAATAACTGCGGATCAAATAGTCAAAGGCTGCAAGGGCTGCATTGGCACCCTCACCCATTGAAATGATGATCTGCTTATAAGGCTTGGTAGTCACATCGCCCGCTGCAAACACACCAGGGATGTTGGTTTGACCGCGATCATCAATGATAATCTCACCATATTTGGTTAGGTCAACGCTGTCTTTCAGCCATTCGCTGTTTGGCACTAAGCCAATTTGAATAAACACACCTGCCAATTCAACCGAATGTTCGCTATCATCAGCGCGATCTTTATATACCAAGCCATTAACCCGCTCACCATCTCCAGTGATTTCAGTAGTGGCCGCATTGGTGATGATAGTCACATTGTTTAGGCTGCGTAATTTCTTCTGCAATACTTCATCAGCGCGCAGCTGGGTGTCAAACTCAATGAGGGTGACATGCTGAACAATACCAGCCAAATCAATCGCCGCTTCAACGCCAGAGTTACCACCACCAATCACCGCAACATGCTTACCTTTAAACAAAGGACCATCACAGTGCGGGCAATAAGCAACGCCCTTGTTTTTATACTCGGCCTCACCTTTAACACCAAGGTTACGCCAGCGCGCACCCGTGGCTAGCAACACTGATTTACTGCGTAATTTAGCACCGTTTTCAAGGCTAATTTCAACCAGTGACTTACCATCTTCTTCCACCGTTTTTAGGCCAGCGGCACGTTGATTATCCATCACATCTACATCATAATCTTTAACGTGGTTTTCCATCGCAGAAACCAGTTTCGGGCCTTCAGTGTAACTAACAGAGATGAAGTTCTCAATTCCCATGGTATCTGCCACTTGACCGCCAAAGCGTTCAGAGACAACACCAGTGCTAATACCTTTACGTGCGGCATAAACCGCAGCAGCTGATCCAGCAGGGCCACCGCCAACCACCAAGAAATCAAAGGTGTCTTTTTGACTTAACTTTTCAGCCGCCTTTTTATCGGCGTTACTATCAATTTTGCGGACAATATCAGCAAGGCTGATACGACCCTGCGCCAAAGACTGGCCATTAAGGTGCAAGCTTGGCACCGCCATAATATTACGATCTTCCACCAATTGTGGGAAGACAGCACCATCGATCATCGTGGCTGTGATGTTGGGATTTAGAACACTCATCACATTAATCGCTTGCACCACCTCTGGGCAGTTCTGACAACTTAATGAAATGAATACCTCAAAATTATACTCACCCTCTAAACCCGCAATTTGCTCCACCAAATCTTCATCCACTTTGGTAGGGTGACCGCCAGTTTGCAACAGTGCTAGGATGAGCGAGTTAAACTCGTGCCCCATTGGCACACCCGCAAATCGAATACGCGGTGCCTCACCTGCCTTAGCAACCGCAAAGCTTGGCACAAGGGCACCATCGACATCGCTATCAGCAAGGCTAATTTTATCCGATAGCGCGACTAATTCGCTGGCCAATTGCTTCAGCTCTTCAGCCTTTTTACTGTCATCTAATGACAAGCTTAATTCAATTGGCTCTTTAATATTGGCAAACAACCCTTGCAGTTGTTGTTTCATACCTTGATCTAACATTTTTTATCTCCTGCTGCCTTTTAGACAAACCAATCCTGTTTTCAGACGACATATCTGAAGCACTGAACATTTAGTTTTTAATGAGAAAAAGAGGGGTGTCGGTGGCCCTGAGCAAGCCACCGACAAGTGTGCATATCTCTAGAGAGCTTAGATTTTACCTACTAGGTCTAGAGATGGTGCGAGGGTTTCTTCACCTGGCTGCCATGCAGCTGGGCATACTTCACCGTCATGATCAGCAACATACTGAGCAGCTTGAATTTTACGAACCAATTCTTTAGCAGAACGACCAATACCTAGGTCATTGGTTTCGATCACTTTGATCTCGCCTTCAGGGTTCATAACGAACGTACCACGAAGGGCCAAGCCATCTTCTTCGATCATCACTTCAAAGTTACGAGTGATTGTACCAGTTGGGTCACCAATCATTGGGAACTTAATCTTGTTGATGGTCTCTGAGCTATCGTGCCATGCTTTGTGAGTGAAGTGGGTGTCAGTTGACACTGAATATACTTCAACACCCATTTCTTGAAGCTGTGCATAATGATCAGCTAAGTCACCCAATTCAGTTGGGCAAACGAAAGTGAAGTCAGCAGGGTAGAAGAATACAACAGACCATTTTCCTTTAAGGTCTGCTTCAGTTACGTCAACAAACTCACCATTGTGAAATGCAGTTGCCTTGAAAGGCTTAATTACTGTGTTAATCAAAGACATTGTAAATTCCCTAGTTTCATAAATTCCTATTGAGAAGCTATCTCGCTTCGTTTGATAAGTAGGATATAACCCTAGTGAATAATTAATTCCAATTGATTAAATTCAACATATTAATCGAAAAATTCGATTAATTAAAAACCAACCGATAACCGTTCATTTTAAGCCAATGACGGTGTTGTTTATAGTGGGGGTCAAATTCTTCTACCAATCCCCAAAAATGGGGAGAATGATCATGATGCACCATGTGCGATACCTCATGCGCCACCAAATAATCAATCACCTCTTCTGGGGCCATCATGATCCGCCAATTATACATCAATACATTATCACGGCTGCAACTGCCCCATTGGCTTTTAAAATCACGCACAGACACTTGTTTGATTTTCTGCTGGATTCTATCGGCTAATGTCTTGCTTTTATAGTTTAACACCTCCAACGCGGCTTTTTCATAAAACTCACGCACCAAGCGCCGCCCACGCGCAACGGGGTCTGCCCTACCTTGGCGACCTGTGTGGGTCATGATAAGCTTGTCCCCGCGCTGCAATACACGATTTTGTTTATCTTCTTCTATGGTTAAGATTAAGTCGCGCCCCATGAAGGCAAACACTTCGCCTTCTTCATATTTTTTAGGGGGAATGTCTTCGCGTTGTTGCTGAACCTTTAACTTTCGCAATATCCATTGGTGTTTTTCCTCTAACACCTCTTCAATAACGCGGGCCTTTAGGCGCTTTGGCACAATAATAAAAACCTCAGCATCGCGTATCTCAACCGAGACAGATCGCTTACGCTCAGTGCGCTTTACGGTTACAGTATAATCACCGCAATCAATAACCTCTGGCAAGATAGGGTCATTATTATCTTCGCGTTTACTGAAAAAAGGCACGGACACGTCTCTTATAGCTATAAAGGGAATGTATTGCGTTAAAAGGGCAGCTGAAACCACCCTTTTGTGCGTTTATTTTTTAATCTTTATTTTTATATACAGTGCCGCCTTTCATCACAAAGTCGACATCCTCAAAGCTGGCCATATTATCCAGCGGATTACCCTCAACGGCAATGATATCAGCATAAAGCCCTTCTTTAATTTGTCCGATATTGGTCTCTTGCTTTAACAAGGCAGCTGGCATAATGGTGGCCGCTTGCACAGCTTGCATCGGGGTCATGCCAAAGCGCACCATGCGTGCCAGCTGCTTGCCATTGTCACCGTGGGGATAAACACCACTGTCACTGCCAAACACTACTTTCAATCCTGCCTTCACAGCATTCGTGAAAGACTGGCGCTGGCGTGCGCCCACTTGACGTTCTTTGTTCAGGCTTTCTTCTGTAAATCCAGCTTTTTCACCCATGCCAAGGATATATTCGGTGTTATAAATATCCATTGATAAAAAGGTGCCATATTCACGCGCCAATTCGATGGCCTCCTCATCTAAAAAGCTGGAATGCTTTACACTATCAACACCAGCGCGAATGGCTGTTTTAATACCATCTGTGCCATGGGCATGGGCCGCCACAGTTAAGCCGCGCATGTGGGCCTCATCAACCAGCGCCTTCATCTCTTCATAGGTATATTGCTGAACACCCACTTTTGTGCCCTTGGACAAAACCCCACCTGTTGCACAAAACTTAATCAGGTCAGCGCCATATTTAATATTTTCACGCACCTTTGCCCGCACTTCCCAAGGGCCATCGGCAACGCCGCCACCTTTGACATTCATTTCTTTGGGGAAGAAATTATTATCACAGTGGCCACCCGTTACCCCCATAGATGGACCAGAAACAAACATTCTTGGGCCTGCTACATCACCTTCTTTAATCGCATCTCTAAGGGCAACATCCTGAAAATCTGCCGCCCCCACATTACGGATAGTGGTAAAGCCCGCCATCAAGGTTTTGTGGGCATTTTTAGCGCCCTTAAGGGTAAAGCGGTGGATCGAATAACTAAGACCACGATAACCTTGCATATCAGCATCACCATTGACATGGGTGTGCATATCCATCAAGCCCGGCATAATTGTTTTACCTGCTAAACGAATGATATTTGCACCGCTTGGCACTTGGAAATTGGCATCAAAAGTCACTGATTTAATGCGCTCGTCCTCAATCACCACAACAGGATTGTTTTTAATATCGCCACTGGCAACGTCGATCATGCGGTCAGCCATCAAATAGGTCTCTTGCGCCATGGCAGCACTGCCCGCCGCCAGCGTTACGCCCGTTACCATCGTCATAATGGTACTAGCCATTAGTGCTAGCTTAGGGGCCTTGTTAGACTTAATTGGTGTTTTTTGATGAGATGCCTTCAAAGATTTATTTGATGCTGCCTGTTGGTATGATTTATCGCGCACGATGGTGTCTCCCTCTTTGTTTTTTGCTAGAATACCCTAGAAAGAGGCACCGTCAATCATAATTGATGATTTTAAATGGCAAGGCCTTGGTCCAGCATAGTACCCTCAAGATGCGGATCTAATTTCATCTAAAAATTGATGCATGGCTGCTTTCAAGCGATCAACCTCAGCAGAGACTATACTGGTTGAATCCCAAACACTGCCCGCTGCACTTTCTGATGAATTTGCCATCGTCAAAACATTGGTAATATCACCATTAAGGGCATCCATACCTGACAATACCGCCTCCACAGCACGTTCAATAGACCGCACAGCACCATCTTGATGATCAACAGACGTGCTAATTTCTTGGGTTAAACCATTTATATTTGCAATGGTATCACGAATAGATTGCATCGCATCTACAGTTAGATTGGTATCATTGGTCATAGCGTTCACTTGCGCTTCAATGCTAACGGTCGCCTCAGCCGTTTGGGTTGCAAGTGATTTCACCTCATTTGCAACCACAGCAAAACCGCGCCCAGCCTCGCCAGCACGTGCCGCTTCGATGGTTGCGTTCAAGGCCAGTAAGTTAGTTTGCTCAGCAATATCTTGAATGAGCTTAACGACTTCTTGAATCTCTTGTGTTGACCTTGATAGTGATTGCACCCGATGCTCTGATTGCTCAGCCGTTTCTACAGCGGTTTTAGCCACATGGCTAGATTGATCAACCCAGCTTTTCACATCAGACATGGAACTTTCCAACTGCTTGATCGAGGCGGTCACATCCATAACTGTCGACTTAGCATTACTGGAATTTTGCGTTGCAGCCTCTGACAAGACCTTGGTCTGATCAACATTTTCTTTTAGCTTAACCGATGACGTTCCTAAGTTTTCGGTCGATGTTGAAATTTGTGTCACCACCGACATCACATCAGTTTCTAATTGGTCAGCAAGGGCCAATTGCTGCTCACGACGCATTTTTTGTCGTTCTAATCTTTCCGCCTCTTTTTGTGCTGCTAAACGCTTTTCTTCCTCAGCCTTATCTTTTGCCGTTTGTTGTTCAAGCTCAATCGCTTCACGTTCTGCCTTGGCTTTTTCCTCAGCCACAGCTTCTAGTTCAAATGCCTTTTCCTTGAAAATTGACGCCGCTTTTGCAATCCGGCCAATTTCATCTTCTCTGGTTTGATATGGCACATCTTGGGTTTTATTACCCTCAGCCAACAAACCAAGCGTTTCGCTTATTTTTCTAAGCGGGCTGGATAGCGATCGTCCAATAAACCATGCCACCGCCAAAGCAGAAATTGCACCAAACACAACCGCTAAGAGGCTCATCTGGGTGGCACTTTTCACCCCTTCCACCATACCTGAAAGGGCATCACTTTGGGCATTACCAGCCTGCAAGCTGATCTGATCCGTTATTGAGGCAATTTCAGTGGCATTGTTTGCTAATCCTTCCAACGCCGTTGTTAAGCCTGCACTTGAAGCCTGCATTTGGCGCAAAGACTGACGCACGACATCATTGTCTCGCCTAAAAAAGCGCAGAACATTTTTTTCACGCCGCGGCACCCGCCTCAATATCTGATTGGCTGATTGAAGCAATTCATCCAATTGCCCACCAGCATTCATGGCCGCATCAAAGTCAGCCTGGCGTCCACCGCCCACATATGAAGCACCAGTTTGCACAAACTGATTCACCAAAGGCGCAATTTGCGGCTTCAATTCGCCGACACCTTCTTCCTCACGGGTATCTGTAAATGCCACAAAACGCTCGGCGGTTACCTGTAAGTTTGCAATACCCGATATGATCACCTGCAGAGCGTCTTGCTCATTTCCCAAACGGTTTTGAATGCCGTCAAACACCCCATCAAAACGATTAATCGCCTCATTCAAGGCATTTAGCGTTTCTTCTTCATTGCTAATGGCTAATTGTTGCTCAATTTCCGCTCTTAAGCTGGTTGCTTGTTCTCTCGCTTCTTGCATGCACTCAAGGTCACTTTGGTCGCGGGTGAAGGCATAGGTTCTTAGCGCCCTAGACTGGCGGGTGATATTTTCAGAAAAGTCTCTTGCTTGGCGAACAATATCCGTTTTTTCAGAGATATTCAGCGCTGCTTCGTCCAGCGTTCCCAACTGTGAGATAAGAAGTAACGTGACAGACGCCATAATGGCAATAACAGATAAAAATCCAAGAAAGATTTTTAAGCGAACCGATAGCTTGTTCATAGGAGTGCACCCTGTAAAAGGTTATTATCTTTTTATAAAGACACTCTACTAATCAACCTGAAACACCTTTATGACAAGCAAAAGACAATTTGAAGACATTCGTCTTTTTTTGTCATAAAAATGTTATGGGACTATTTCTTTGCCTTGCCAGTCAAAGCATTTACCACTTTGATCACTGGCCAAGTTTTCAATGACATTCAATAAGTTTTTTGCTGAATGCTGAGCTGTAAACAATTGTCCTTGCGGCACACCTCCCTGAAAAGGTTTGGATAAATCACTATCAACTGTGCCGGGGTGTAAGCCCGCAATAATTTTACTTTTAAACCGTCTGTTTATTTCGATGGCCGCGCTTTTAATCATCATGTTCAAAGCCGCTTTAGACGCGCGATAGCTATACCAACCACCCAATCGATTATCTGAAATGCTTCCCACCCGCGCCGATAATAGGGCAAACACTGACTTTGTACTGGTATTCATCAAAGGCGACAAATGCTTGATACATAAACTGGGCCCAATCACATTTAGGGCAAAAACATGCTGCATATGATCAAAAGATAAATCTCGTAATGACTTTTCTGGCTTAATAGTATTGTTATGTAGAAATCCTGTGGCAACAAAAATAAGATCAAACTCGGCGTTTAGACTTTTTGCCAGCTTTTCAAGGCTGGCTTCATCTTCTAAATCAAATCGTTGATGCTGCCAATGATCAGGATAATCATCGGGTTTTTGACGACTGGCGCCAACGATCAGGCAATCGGGGTGGCGAACCCCAATATGATCAGCCATGGCGCGACCAATAGCCCCTGAAATGCCGATAATCAAAACATGCTTCATAGGTGCTGTCTCATCACCAGCGCGCAATGGGGTGAGCGTATAAAGCGCCATTTGGCAAAGACTTTATATAAAAACTCAGCCACCTGTTTAATTATTGGCAAGGAAACAAAACCCGCCAACAAACGCCAGCCCTTAAACCCTCGCCAAAGAACAATAAAAGCATCAACGCCTTTATGCATCTTGCCTTGATCATCTTGCACATGGAAAAACTTTAACGCCGTCGTGGTATCCAAACCAATACGCTTCATCATTTCTTGTGTTTTTGGTTTATTGTCCATCACATCAACCCATTGAATAAAATCCAACGGTTGGCGTGATTGATAATAGCGAATTTCGCGTGCACATAGGCTGCATTTGCCATCGTAAAAAACTGTAATCATGGTATCCTCATTGTTTCACAGCTTTCTACGCGCAATACCCTAACTGGATTTCATCTCTCGTTTGTTCAGATCATATTTCAGCACAAAAAACGCAACCAGCCCCGATAACACAGACCCGATGATAATGCCTAGACGTTCATCAAACAATAAATTCACCCCTGTTTCCTCAAAGGCCAATGACCCAATAAACAAACTCATGGTAAAGCCCACACCACAAAGGGCAGAGACAGCATAAAGCGTTACCATATTCATACCCTCAGGCAATTTGGTTAAGCCCGTTTTAACCGCCAACCAACAAAGACTAAAGATACCCAACTGCTTACCCACAAATAAACCAGCTGCAATGCCAAGCGGAATAGGATGCAACACTTGCTCAAGCCCCAAACCAGAAACGCTAACGCCAGCATTACAAAAAGCAAACACGGGTAAAATGACAAAAGCCACCGCATGATGCAAATCATGTTCAAGGGTTTTAAGCGGGCTGTGTCCATCGCGGGCTGTCGTTGGAATAAAACCAGCCAAGACCACCCCTGCAAGGGTAGCATGAACACCTGATTTCAAAAGCGCCACCCACATAATGAGGCCAAAGAAAAGGTAAGAACTTTTACGCCCCACACCGCGTCGATTTAAGATCGCCAACGGAATAAGACATAACAATGCCACAACCAATCCCGTGATTGATAATTGGCTGGTATAAAAAAGCGCGATAATGATAATGGCACCGACATCATCAAAAATTGCAAGGCTGGTCAGAAAAATTTTGACACTGACAGGAACCCGATCACCTAACAATGACAAGATACCCAATGCAAACGCAATATCCGTGGCAGCAGGTATTGCCCAGCCTTGCAGGGCAATAGGATCGTCATAATTAAAATAAACATAAATTAAGGCGGGCACCAACATACCCCCCACCGCGCCGATGGCGGGCAAGGCAATTTTGTCTGGGCTTTTTAATTCGCCTTCTAAAATCTCACGCTTTAATTCTAAGCCTATGAGAAAGAAAAACACGGCCATCAGACCATCATTTACCCACAGCAACAATGGTTTATTGATTACAAAATCCGAAAGTTGCACCGCAATGGGAATATCAAGCAAGCTGTTATAAAGCCCTTTTAAGGGCGAGTTTGCCACCACTAAAGCCAAAACAGCCGTAAACATTAATAAAAGACCTGCGGCTGATTCTTGCTTAAAAAAACGCTGCAGAAATTGATCAATCTTTTCCATTTTCTCTCCCTAAACAAAGTGATTTACATGTAGGGGGCCGTGCAATGGTTACAAGAAAAATCGGAAAAAATCGATATTAGTCACCAACAAAATTTAAAATTATTATATTAAAACAGCACGTTAGTTAACAGTGACGAACACTGGCCTGTAACGTTTGCAAGATTTTTTTGGTGATAGGAACTGCGATTAACAAACTGGCTATGATGGTCCCTGGGGTTAAACAGCCCCCAACGGCTAATAAAAAAATTGCTAGCATGATAGTTATTAATGTTTCAAAAACTTTTATCTTTGTCATGGCTTATTCCTTTTTCATCGTTGGTGACAAAAAAGAAATACGACCACAACATGACAAAAACAGTCACCTCATATTAAGGCAAGGATTTAAAGTCATCGCGTTGATAACCTTCTACCATATCCTTCAACGCTTTTGGCTCCACAACCGTGACATCATTGCCCCATTTATATAGGTCCCAGCACATTTCTAAATATCCGGCAGCTTTAAATTTCACCGTCAATCGTCCGTCATCATGATCAATCAATTCTTGGTCAGGGTGGAATTGATACAGCCTTGCCTCGGCTGCAGCGCGCACACTAAACACCCATTCGACAGGGCCATATTCAGTATCATTTTGAAATACCGCATAAGACTTACGACTAAAATCGTTTAAATCGAAGTCTTCATCACGGTCAAAATATTCA
This sequence comes from uncultured Alphaproteobacteria bacterium, assembly GCA_937126915.1. Classification (GTDB taxonomy): domain Bacteria; phylum Pseudomonadota; class Alphaproteobacteria; order Sphingomonadales; family SMXR01; genus CAKZLM01. The sequence goes on along the minus strand of CAKZLM010000014.1, from coordinate 4,241 downwards.
TCCATTAAAGTAACGTCAGTAATACGGTCCAGCCTAAACAAGCGCATCAATTCAGATTGATCTTTTGTGTGGGCCACTAAATAGGGACGCTGACCATATAGCAAGCCGTAAACAGCAACGGTGCGCTTAGAATGCTCACCATTAGGCTTTTTATAATCTATGGTCACATATTGGCAGGCTTTAATAGCCTCATTGATGGTTCTAAGCACATCTTCATCTAAGATCGGACGCGGCCCTTGACGACTGGCATATCCTTGCGCTTCAAGCAGTGCTTCATAATCGGTTGCCACGGCAAAGGACTTTTTCTGCGGGATAAGCGCCTTAATTTTATTTTGCAATCCAGCCAGCTTTTGCGCGCTGGCATCTTGGCCCTTTTGTCGTAAGGCCTCCTCAGCCAACTTTAGGGTCGAAAGGTCTTCCGCAGAGACATCAATCAATTCTTTTCGGATATTATCACGCACCCGCCAAACTTTACGCCCGTCTTCATTATAGAAAGGGTCAGCGCCAAACATATATTCACACATATGCATCATGCGCTGCGCCGTTCGCTTGGAACAAGCGTATTTTTCGATCACATGATCCAATGTTAAGCCTGAATAACTGCTGCATAAATCAATATATAAATCAATAAGATCGCGGGCTTTTTCAAAAGACATACTTCTTCCCCCTTTGTCACTTGAAAACAATATGACAGTTTTTGTCACCCCCATCAATCATAAAATAATCATCAAGCTTTTTTAAGGAGAAAACTGATGACTTATTATGCCCCCATTCAAACCGTTCACGGACATTCTATTGACCCGATGAATATTTTACCGACTGACATCAACATTCATGATATCGCCCACGCCTTATCAATGCAGTGTCGTTATAATGGTCATTTAAGACGCTTTTATTCTGTAGCTGAACATTGTGTCTTGGTTAGCCAAATGGTGCCTAAAAAAGATCAATTATGGGGCCTATTACATGATGCTGCTGAGGCTTACATTGGCGACATTATCACCCCCGTCAAAGTAAAACTGAACGATTATATCGACATGGAAGAAGCCATCATGGCGCAAATTGCAGCCAAATATGGCTTATGTGCTGATATGCCTGAAAGCGTTCATAAAGCAGATAAATATCTTCTAACACTGGAATGCGAATGGCGTGATGCTGGCTGCCCCAGTGACCTGCATGGTATTCGCGGGTTAAATCCAAGCGCTGCGGAAACATTGTTTATCAACACCTTTCGCGGGCTTGATAAACCAAGACCAAAAATTCACCTGGCGGCCTAGGTAATGATTGATAAGACACAGGTAATTCTCTAAGGTGCACCTCAACTGTGCGCAGCAGATAACTGTATTTTTATCGGGGAGTAAATTTATGTCTAACCAGCAACCAGATCGTCTGAAAATTACTGACAATCTTAATATTAGCCGCATTCTAACAGGTCTTTGGCAAGTGGCTGACATTGAAAAAAATGGCGACATAATTGACCCTGAACAAGGTGCGAATACCCTTGAAGAATATGCCAATGATGGCTTTATGACCTTTGACATGGCCGACCATTATGGCAGTGCTGAAATTATCGCAGGTCATTTGCTAAAGCGCTACGACACCAACGACACTAACCGGCCCTTAGCTTTCACCAAGTGGTGCCCTGAACCAGGCCCGATGACCGCTGATATTGTACGCAAAGGGGTACAAGATCGCCTTGATCGTTTGGGCGTTGAAAAAGTCGATCTTTTACAGTTTCATTGGTGGACGTTTGAACATCCCGCATGGCTGGATGCCTTGCATGAACTGGCAAAGTTGCGCGAAGAAGGCTTAATTGGCGAAATTGGCGTGACCAATTTTGATGCTGCTCATCTGCACCTAGCCCTTGCTGATGGCGTGCCCATTAAAACCAACCAAGTTAGCTTTTCATTGATTGATCGTCGTGCCGCGGGACAATTGGCCAAAACCTGCAAACAGCACGGCGTTTATTTGCTGGCATATGGCACTCTTTGCGGTGGGTTTTTAAGCGAGAAATGGTTAGGCCAGCCTGAACCTCATAATATTGAGGATTGGAGCGGCATGAAATACAAGCGCTTCATTGACGTTACTGGCGGCTGGTCGGTCTATCAGGGCATTTTAAAAGCCGCCTCTGACATTTCAAAAAAGCACGGTGTTTCCATTGCCAATGTGGCCACCCGCTGGGTTTTAGAACAGGCCCGCGTGGCAGGTGTCATCATTGGCGCACGCATCACAGAACGCCAGCACCGTAGCGATAATGTTAAGCTGTTCTCCTTCCATCTTGATGACGATGACCATGCGCTGTTAAATGCAGCCTTTGACAACGCTGGCAAGGTACCGGGGGATTGTGGCGATGAATATCGCAAGCCCCCTTTCTTAACTGCCAGTGGCGACCTCACGCATCATTTAAGCAGTGTGCAAAAATATTTCACAGCTGAACCAGTAGAGGGACGCAAAAACACCACCATGGTGCTAACCGGCAGTGAATGGGAAGACATCTGTGGCTATTGTCGTGCTAAGCGCATCGGCAACCACATCTTTGTTTCAGGCACCACCGCCACTGCGGGCCTTAACCGCGTTGTGGCATCAGGTGATGCTGCTGCACAAACCACCTATATTTTGGATAAAATCGCAGGTTCCATTTCTGCCCTTGGTGGCACCATAGAAGACGTTGTCCGCACCCGTATTTTCCTTGAAAATGGCGATGATACGATGGCTGCATCGCTTGCTCATGGTCGTGTTTTTGGTGATATCAAACCTGCCAACACGCTGTTTGAAATTGGTCAATTAATTGGTGATTATTTGGTTGAGATTGAGGCCGAAGCCTTGATTCAAGAAGATTAAACTCTCTCTGCCACGTCTCACTAAAAAAATTACCGCTCGCAAATTATTGCCCCCTCTTGTCGGAGCCTAAAACCCAAAACAGGCACCGACAATGGAGTAACACGATACTTGCACCCTGTTACAGCATCCACTACTTACCCAGCGCTTCTTTGTCCGTGCCTAAAATCCAAAACAGGAACGGAGAGAAAGCTGCCCCTGCCTGTTTTGAAGGTCTAGCTATTAAGACTAAATCGGCCAAGTCTATTGCATTGCAGCCTTAAACGCCGCTACTTCGTCAAGAGAGATATAGCGCTGCTCTTGAATGCCGCCTTCAATGAAAGACCATACAACTGCGGGGGCTGAGACATCGCCATTTTGATCGAACTGAACATTCCCTGTTGCACCCTGATATAGAACGGTGCCACCAGCGGCTAATATATCAACCGCCTTTTTAAAACCAGCAGCATCACCCGTAATGGGCTCCCCATCAGGGTCAGTAACCCGAGGAACGGCGGCAGCAATGTCAGCACCCTTTGCCCCCTCACCCGCGGCTTGGTATGCTAATAGCCCAACCATGGCAGCATCATAGCTGTTTGCCATGCCGGGGGCGTTAGGCTCAGACCCAACCTTTGCCTTATAAAGATCAACAAAAGACTGCGCTGAGGCAACCCGTGGCGAACTTGTATCGGTTCCAACAGCATTGCTTAAAAACTTTAGGCCAACATTATCGCGAAACTCATCAGATTTTAAGGCATTTGCCATCACCATATTGGTGGTACCGCCAAAGGAAATCCAATTGCGCACCACAGACACACCTTCTTTCGGATAAAGCGCTAAATAAATCGCATCGGGTCGTGTTGCAAGGGCCTGAACTACCTCACCTTGATAGCTTGCTTGGGCATCATTGATTGCCACACTGGCGGTAACATTAATGCCCATTTTGGACAACTTTTCAGCCACTTGGCGGCCCATATCTTGGCCCCAATCATCATTTTTATAAAAGATGGCGACAGACTTATGCCCTTGCTCTTTCAGCAGCATACTACCTACCGTTGCCTGAACCTCAGTGGTGGCAAAGGTGCGGAACCAAAGCCCCTTGGTTTTACCTTCTTTGGCAAGGTCAGTAAAAGCGGTTGATGATGAACAACATGACATTTGCATCACACCTGCTGGCACCGTTACAGACGTTAACATCGGCATGGTTACACCGCTGGCAACCGCGCCTAATAATAATTGCACCTGTTCTAAATCAACCATGGAGCGCGCGGCATCAACCCCTACCTTGGGGTCAGACTGAGTATCGCGTAAAACACTTTTAACTGTGCAACCATGCAGGCCGCCAGCGTCGTTCACTTCATCAATGGCTAATTGTGCGGCCGTTGCCAAGGGGCGCCCCCAATCTACCGAAGTGGGGAGAACAA
>CAKZLM010000013.1 GCA_937126915.1 uncultured Alphaproteobacteria bacterium | reverse complement strand
ATCTCTAAGTGCTTCAATGACATAATCAACATCACTTTCCTCCAGCTCGGGATAGAGAGGCAAAGTTATAAGTTCTTTCCATACCTCATCCTCATCCTTACTGAAGGATAAGAAATTTTTATCCACCAAGGTGCCGTCAACCTTGCGATATTCCACCTCAGAGGGGTGACATTCAGGCACAATCCATGCGGTACTGCCATCTCCCCGAATGCGGCTTTCTAATTCGTCATAATCGACCAAATTATTTCTCACAACGTTCATATCCCACCTATATTTTCTTTATTGATTAAAAAAGGCTGTCATCGCCTTTAACATTGCTTGATTTTCTTCGGCTGTCCCGATGGAAATGCGCAAACAATCCACCAAGCCATAGCCGCCAACGGGGCGCACAATAACACCTTGCGATTTCAAAAAGTCATCACAGGCCTTGGCTTGTTCGGCACCACCAGGAAAACGACAAAGCACAAAGTTGCCATATGATTTCGGGATATAAAGCCCCAAATCAGTCAAGGCATCCGTTACCTTTGCTAGCCATTCATCGTTCAAAGATTTGGAGGCATTAACATGACCATCGTCATTTAAAGCTGCCACAGCACTGACCTGTGCCAAGGTTGAACAGTTAAAAGCACCACGCACACGGGTTAAAGCACCAACTACATTATCAGGGCCAAAGCACCAACCGACGCGCACCGCCGCCAAACCATAAATTTTTGAAAAGGTATGAAGCACTGCGACATTGTTGCTGCCATCAGCCATTGATTGCTTCACCAAGTCATGACCCGCAGAATAATTTTCATCATCGACATATTCAGCATAAGCCGCGTCAATCACCAATAAAATATCATCACGCAATTCACGGCGCAGACGATAAATCTCATCCTTTGGCATAAGGGTGCCTGTTGGATTGTTAGGATTGGCCAAATACAGCACCTTGGTTTTATTGGTTACCGCCGCCAACAAGTTATCAACCGAACAGTGATAATCAACCTCTTTAGCCGCAACAGGTGTGGCCCCCGCGGCCATCGCAGAAATACTGTAAACCAAAAAACCATATTCAGAATAAAGCACTTCATCACCCGGCCCTGCAAAGGCTTGGGTCATCAGGCTGATCAATTGCTCTGACCCCGCACCGCAAACAATATTGTCTTTAGGCAGGTCATATTTATCCGCAATGGCTTGGCGCAAAATATTAGCACCGCCATCAGGGTAAAGGTGTAAGCTTTTACTATCAGCCAAAGCCGCCAACGCCTTTGGTGATGGGCCAAGCGGGTTTTCGTTTGAGGCCAGCTTAACAACTTTGTCAAAACCCTCAATCTCTGCCCCGCCCGGAACATAAGCATGAATTTTTAAAACACTATCGCGAGCTTGAATGGTCATGTGCTTAATCCTTCACTTAACCGTTATATTTGACGACTTTTTGGTCAATACTGCCAAAAATGTCTTCACCCGCGGCATTTTTCATTTCAATGCGAATGGTATCGCCAAATTTCATAAAGCTGGTACTGGGGCTACCATTTTCGATGGTTTCAATCATTCGAATTTCGGCAATGCATGAATATCCAACCCCGCCCTCGCTGACAGGCTTACCTGGGCCACCGTCCAATTTATTCGATACGGTGCCGGAACCAATGATGGCACCAGCGCACAACGGGCGCGTTTTGGCCGCATGGGCCACCAAGGTTGGAAAGTTAAACGTCATATCAATGCCCGCTTCTGGCTTACCAAAGGCTTCACCATTATAGGTGCTTAGAAGCGGTAGATGAAGCTTACCATCTTTCCATGCATCACCCAATTCATCAGGGGTAACAGCCACAGGGCTAAAAGCAGATGATGGCTTAGATTGGAAGAAGCCAAAGCCTTTTGCCAATTCACCAGGGATTAAACCACGCAAAGACACATCGTTTACCAACATAAACAACTTGATGTGATCTTCGGCCTTAGCGGCATCAACACCCATGGGTACATCATTGGTGATAACGGCAATCTCTGCCTCAAAGTCAATGCCCCATCCTTCGTCTTGTGCCATTTCAATGTCTTGACGTGGTGCCAAGAAAGCGTCCGACCCACCTTGATACATCAAGGGGTCAGTCCAAAAAGTTTCTGGCATTTCAGCATTGCGGGCCTTGCGCACCAATTCAACATGGTTAACATAAGCCGAGCCATCCGCCCATTGAAAGGCGCGTGGCAACGGCGACGCACATTTGGCTTGATCAAAGGTCTCACCCTCAACGGTGCCATTGTTAAGGCCGTTATAAAGTGATTTCAATTTTGGTTCACAGTCATCCCAGTTATCAATCGCCTCTTGCATGGTGGCAGCAATATCGCCTGCGCCTACCATCTTTGTTAGATATCGAGAAACAATAACTAAACGACCATCACGGCCTTCGTTTAAGGATGCTAATTTCATAGTTTAATCTCACTTTTTCAGTTTTGCTAAAGGTTGTCTTTTGGGGTCTTAATAGAAAAAATATGCCTTATTTGGCACCGCCCCATGATTTCCAATAATCTTCCCATTCTACTGCTTCTGCCTCATTTGTGTGGGCAATAGGGTCACGGGTGTCAATCATCACCGCCACTTCGTCAGTTTCTTTGCGGGCAAATTTTTGCGCCGTTTCAAAGGCTTTCGGGTGTGGCCCATGGGTAAAGCCCGCTGGATGGAACGTTGTTTGACCCGGATGAATGTTATCACGGCTGAAAAACTCACCACGGTGATAAAAGATAAATTCATCAAAGTCGTCATTATTGTGATAAAATGGCAGTTTCAGCGCGCCCGGATCACTTTCAATTGGGCGTGGGCAGAAGGTGCAAACCACAAAACGATCCGTTAAGAAAGTCGTGTGCGCACTGGGCGGCAAATGATAGCGGTGTGACATCAAGGGGCGAATATCGCGCCAATTAATACGCACCACCAAATTATCACCCTTCCAACCAACGGCATCAAGCGGGTTAAACGGATAGGTAATGGTTGTTACCTCGCCTAAACGCTTAACCAAAACCTTGGTTTCTGTGTTGCCTTGCTGGGCCTTAAAGGCATCATTCATTTCTGGCACATCAAGCATGGCTTCATCAAAAATGGCATGCGGGCCAACCAAGCCTTTATCCGGTAATTTATAGGCAGAATTGGTCGCTTCCATCAGCATGATATGGCAAGGCTCGCTTGGTACAATGCGCCACATAAAGCCCCGTGGGATAAGGATATAGTCACCATCACGGAAAGACATGTGGCCTAAATCGGTGAACAAATCACCCGCACCATGATGAATGAATAACAGATCATCACCATCAGCATTGCGCGCCAAATGATCCATCGCCTTATCAGTTTTCCAAATACGCACCTTACAGGCGGCATTTTCAAGAATAGCTTTTGCTTTCCAAGGGGATGACCCATCAATTTCCATTAAATTGGTATCAAAGGCACGCGGGCGCAGTGGTCCTTCAAAATTGCTCCAATTGGTTGGAGGGTTTTGATGATAAAGATGGGTGGCCGGGCCAAAAAAGCCCTCGCGACCTACTTCACGCTCATAGGTGCCCTCTGGCATATCAGCGTGGGCTTGGCGTGTTGTGGTACCTTCCGTTCTTGGAAAACTAATCCAATTTTTCAAAGGACTTCTCCCCTAGCAAAAACTCTTTAGAAAAATGGCAAGGGGCAGCAATAGCAAAAAGCCATCACCGCCCCTTTATCAAAGGAATTTATTCAGCCGCAGCCGACCCGTCAGCGTTTAAAACACCACGCTTAATTTGATCAGCTTCAATGCTATCAAACAAGGCTTGGAAGTTACCCTCACCAAAGCCTTCGTTACCTTTACGTTGGATCAATTCAAAGAAAATTGGACCGATAACGTTTTTGGTAAAGATTTGCAGCAAAATGCCCTGACCATCGGTAGGCGCACCATCAAGAAGAATGTTGCGTTTTTTCAATTCTTCGGTTGGCTCACCATGGCCCTCAACACGACCGTCAAGTTGCTCATAATAAGTGTCAGGGGTTTCTTGGAAGTTCACACCTAGTGAGCGCAATTTATCAACGCTTTTATAGATATTGTTTGAACCAAGGGCGATGTGCTGGATGCCTTCGCCTTTATATTCATCCAAATATTCCGCAATTTGAGAAACATCATCTTGGCTTTCGTTGATCGGAATACGGATCATGCCACAAGGTGATGTCATTGCACGTGACAATAGTCCTGTTAGCTTGCCTTCAATGTCGAAATAACGAATTTCTTTGAAGTTAAACACTTTTTCATAGAAGCCACCCCATTTATCCATGTTACCGCGGTAAACATTGTGAGTAAGGTGATCAATATAATCCATATCGGCATAGTTAGCAGCTTCATCAGCGCCTTCAATGGCAACAAAATCATCGTCAAAGGCAGTTTTCTCACCAAAAGTATCAACCAAATATAAACGGCTGCCACCGATACCTTCAATGCAAGGCACGTCGACCAAATAATCATCACCTTCAGCTTTAGTAGCACCGCGCTCTAGCGCACCTTTAAAGGCAAAGTCAGCATCTTTAACGCGGAAACCCATTGAACAGGCACAAGGACCATGATCATTGGTAAACTGAGCAGGGAAGCCAGACTTTTCTGCATTGATGAAGAAACGGATGTCACCTTGTTTATAAAGAGTAATGTCTTTGCTTTTATGCTTGGCAACTGGGGTAAAGCCCAATGACATAAAAAGATCGTGTAACATTTTAGGGTCTTTTGCAGCATATTCCACAAAATCAAAACCACATGTACCTAACGGATTCTCATGAATATCAGCCATTATATTCTCCTGATATAAGTGTGTGTGTCAGCCCATTCGGCTGGTTATTATCGAAAACATCAATCAGTTATTTATGCCAACCTTTGATGCATAATTTCTTGACTTGCGGTGAATTTAGTTTCATATGAAACTTATTGCAAGAGGAATCGCGATGAAAAATAAAAAAAATATTTTACAGTTAGAAAGGTTTTTGCCCTACAAGCTTGCAACCCTTTCAAATCGCATATCTTCTGCCATTGCCGCCCTTTATGAACAGCAATTTAACATCAGCCTGCCCGAATGGCGCGTGATGGCTATTTTGGGTGAATATCCTAATATTTCGGCCCGTCAGGTGGCCTTTCGCACCGCCATGGATAAAGTTGCCGTGAGTCGTGCCGTCAACAAGCTGCTTGATCGTGGGTTTTTGGTTCGTGACATGGCTGATGATGATCGACGTCGTTCCATTCTTTCACTATCCGATAGTGGCGCTGAGGCCTATGACCGTATTGTCCCCTTAGCACTATCCTATGAAAAACAAATTATCGACCAAATTGATCATGATGACTTAGATGAGCTCTACGCCCTCCTCGACAAATTAGAAGAAATTCAACTTCATCTTGGCGATGATAAATAATTCCATCCTTTAGGCAAAAAAAAGAAGGCGGCTAAGTGCCGCCTTTAAGAGAATACAAGCCAATCGGTAGAGAAGAGGATTTGGCTGTATACTTGACGATATTCCGTAGCTAAATACCGTCAAATTTTGCTCAGTGGTTTGTCCCACACTGTATAATTGTTATTTGGGCCTTTGGCCTCTTAAATTTTATCCTCGCACGTGTTGCTCAGGTTTGTGCAGCTGTCTTTGGGATACGTACTAACTTAAACATTCAAAGCGTTAATCGCTTGATGAATTAACAATAGGTTAAAATTTTCACCGCCGATAGGCCTTTGCGGTGAATGCCCAAATGAAAGGGACAAATGACAAATTTTGAGATTAACCGTTATTGATCGTCGATTAACGGCACATTATTCATCAAACATGCGTTTAATCTGATCACGGTTTTTTCCTTCCATTAAAGCAAAGGCCAGTAAAATACGCGCCTTTCTGGGTTGCCATGATGAGGCCAAAAGACCGCGAGATCGCAAATCCATCTCACCACCCGGATAACCATACGTCTTAGTAGACAGGAAGCCACCGCCCGTTCGCGTGGTTATTAGAACCGGAATTTTGATATTTAATTGATCAAGCTTCTCAACAATTTTGGCAGGCACACGGCCACCGCCAAAGGCAGCGATCACCAAACCATCAATGGTGTTTTCACACAAATGGTCCAGCAATGTTAGCTGGTCATCAAAGACCATTTCTATCATCGGGATGTTGGGAAAGGCTGCCCCATCAGGCACCATAAAAGATGGTGTCGGCTGATGATGCGCCATCGGGATCACCCGCCCTTCACTGATGCGAGCGACAGGACCAACGGCGGGCGATTGAAAGGCTTGTAAACTGCTGGTATGTGATTTTTTGACATGACGTGGGGCATGAACCTCATCATTCATCACCACTAACACACCAGCATTTTGTATTGCATCGCTGATGGCAACTTGCACCGCAGCTAACAAATTTGCGGGCCCATCTGCCCCCGCTTGGGTAGGGTTACGCATGGCGGCGGTAAAAATCACTTTATGCCCCGTAGGCATTAACAAATCCATGGCAAAGCTGGTTTCTTCCATAGTGTCCGTGCCTTGGGTTACTACCACACCATCAGCGCCGCTTTGAAAGGCCTCTAAGGCCGCATTTTTCAGTTCAAACAAATGCTGCATGGTCAGGTTTGGGCTAGGCTCATTAAACAGACTTGTAGCTTCAATATCAGCCAAGTCAGATAATTGCGGCACACTAGCACACAAATCTTCGGCGCGAAGGCTGGGCTTTACCCCTTCCCCCTCACCGCCCGTCATGGCGATGGTGCCTCCAAGGGCAAATATATGAATTTTAGGTTTGCTCATCATCATCCCAACGTTTTCTTACTTTTTTAGGTCTGACACACTGGCCCCGAAAAGGCAATATCATAAAAAAAGGCGTTCAGTTACCCGAACGCCTTTTCATCTTAAAACTTAATGAAGCTTACTTAATGGCTTCTGCAGCTGGCACATAATCAAGGTTTTGATCGCGGGCAACAGCTTCATAAGTAATCTTACCTTCACAAACATTTAAACCTTCAAGAAGATGTGAATCGTCAGCCAAGGCTTGTTTCCAACCTTTGTTAGCCAATTGAAGTGCAAATGGCAATGTTGCATTGTTCAACGCCATGGTTGAGGTGCGTGCAACACCACCTGGCATGTTTGCCACACAATAGTGAACAACATCATCAACAATATAAGTTGGATTTTCGTGGGTTGTTGCTTTTGCGGTTTCAAAACAACCACCTTGGTCAATGGCAACATCAACCAATACCGCACCACGGTCCATACGTTTAACATGGTCAGCGGTCACCAATTTAGGCGCAGCGGCACCAGGAATAAGAACCGCACCGACAGTTAGGTCAGCACCTAAAACATACTCTTCAACCGCATCTTCGGTTGAGTAAACAGTTTTAACAGCACCTTTGAAAATATCATCCAATTGCTGCATGCGACGGATTGACCGATCCAAGATCACAACATCAGCACCCATACCAACAGCCATACGCGCAGCGTTTGTACCCACAACACCACCACCAAGAATAGTGACTTTAGCAGGGGCAACACCCGGAACACCACCAAGAAGCAAACCACGGCCACCGCGGCTCATTTCCAAGCAATGGGCACCGGCTTGGATTGACATACGACCAGCAACTTCAGACATTGGCGCCAACAATGGCAAACCACCAAAACGATCGGTTACGGTCTCATAAGCAATGGCAATACAGCCAGATTTGATCAAACCTTGAGTTTGTGCCGGGTCTGGTGCCAGGTGTAGGTAAGTGTAGAGCAATTGACCTTCACGCAACATTTCACATTCATTGGCTTGCGGCTCTTTTACTTTTACAATCATTTCAGCATTGGCGAAAACTTCTTCAGCTGTATCGATAATTTTGGCACCAATCGCCGTATATTGATCATCGGTGAAACCAACTTCAAAGCCAGCATTTTTTTGAACAATCACTTCGTGGCCATTTGCGATTAATTCGCGCGCAGAAGAAGGGGTTAAACCAACACGAAACTCGCGGTTTTTAATTTCTTTAGGAACACCAATAAGCATGAAACTTTTCCTTTATGAATGAAGACGCTGCGGGTCTTTTAAGACGGTAGCAACGCACACTATCGACATTTGACCTCAACCCCTTGCTTTTGTGTTTTAAGGGTTTGAATTGCGCCGAAGTATACTGAAAGATTAGAAAAATTTCCTTGCTATTTCACGTAAATTATGATGATTATACGCAGAATATTTTATTATTTATTATTTTCAACAAGGAATCCACTAATGATATCGCTAGATGCCATTGATCGTGCCATCTTAAAGAATCTGCAATTGGATGGTAAATTAAGCAATGTTCAATTGGCCCAAGCGGTGGGTTTATCTGAGTCAGCCTGTTTAAGACGGGTGAAAATTTTAGAAGAAAGCGGCTTGATCGCAGGTTACGTCATGCTGTTGAACCAAGACAAAACCCATAAGCCCAATAATGTTTTCATTCAAGTAACCTTGGAAAGCCAGCAGCACGAAATTTTACAAGCCTTTGAAGAAGCCGTCCAAAATGTGCCAGAGGTGATGGAATGTTATCTGATGTCAGGAGACCAAGATTATTTGCTGCGCGTGGTGGTTCGTGATGCCCGCGATTATGAACGCATCCACACCCATCAGCTAACCACCCTACCCGGTGTAGCAAGGGTACAATCAAACTTTGCCCTTAGAACGGTTTGCAAAACCACAGAAATACCGGTGGAATAACCGCTGATAAAAGATTAGATAATCAGCAGGCCTTACTGATTGGGAATTGTGCGTAAGTTTCGTTTGTCAGATTGTTCATCAATTTTCATTGCATTGATACAGGTGTCATAATTATTAAATTTGACCTGTAGGTGAAAGAACCCTTCACTGCCCGTATCAGCGGCGGCCAGTAAAAGAACCTCTTTAATATCTCTGCTTAAAGTGGCCTTGCTGTGAACATCCCATTTCGCTGCTAATACACCTTCTTTGGCAACAAGCTTGGTCATAAAATGCTCAGCCCATAAACGGGTACTGCCCTTCAACACATAATCAGACATCCGCGCATTACCTAATCTTGGTTTCAGGCGACCAACAATCTCCGTAAACTTTTCCCGCAGTTGTTTACCATCTAACTCCGTTCGGAAACTGCGTGTGGTTCCAGTAACCATGCACACCCCCGTGCTTTCATGATGGCGAATAATATAGCCATAGAAATCTTCCAAGGGCGCAGGGGCATGGTTCAATTGGTAAATTGTGCGTGATTTATTGCGGGTGCGACTATATTTTTCCAAGTTATCCCCCATATGAACCCCGAAAAAACCTGTTTCCTCTTGCTCTGCCGATGTAACAGGCATCGACACCAAAAGACAAAAAACCAAGAAAAACAATGAGTTTAGAGATCGGGGTTTAAAAAAACACATATAGTCACCATCAAAAAAAATGAACAGTTTTAAATTATTATTATCTTTTAATTAGTTTAAAGATGAAACCATGAGAAGGAAAGAATTAAGATTAAAGAAGTTCTAAACACGATGATAATGGCCGTCCTTACCACGTTGAATATGATAAACCTGCCGTAACATCTGATCAGACAGTGCTTGCCCAGCCGTCCCCTCAGCAATTAACTTAGCATGATCCATTAATAAAACATGATCGGCATATTGCTCAATCAAGGCAAAATCATGCATCACCATTAAAATTGCGATATTTCTCTCTCGAGCACGCTTTTTCAAATAATCCATCACCATTAAGCGATGCGCGGGATCAAGGGCGCTGGTTGGCTCATCTAAAAGAACTAGGGGTTTTTCATCCACTATTGCCCGTGCCAATAAAACCCGCGCTCGTTCCCCGCCGGAAAGATGGCTGATACTGCGGCCATAAAGATGGGCAATATCAAGGGCGTCCATCACCTCTGCCAAGGTGTCATTACGCACCACCTTTTGCCCTAAGGCAATGATAGCCTCTACCGTTAAAGGCCAATAGACAGGCCCTAATTGTGGCATATAGGATAATAGCTTGGCCTTTTCCTTTACCGAAAGCTTATCATGATGAAAACCATCAATTTGATACCCCCCAGCTGCCACTGGCAATAAACCAGCCACCGCCCTCAAAAGGGTTGATTTACCGGCGCCATTAGGCCCTGTGATGACAGTTATTTGACCCCTTGCTGCCTTAAAACTAACATTGTTAACTAAGCTGGCACCATCAACACTGACAGATATATCTTGCACATTCAAAAACGGCTGTTTCATCGTTGGAACCTCCGACTTTTAAGCACCAACCACAGGAAAAACGGCCCGCCTACTAAGGCGGTGACAACACCAACCCTTAGCTCTTGCCCACCCGGCATGCTACGAACTAAAGCATCTGCCAATAATAACATCAGGGCGCCACCAAGGGCACTAGGCATTAATAGGCGCGCAGGGTCATAGCCCACAAAGGGACGCATTATATGCGGCACCACAATCCCAACAAAACCAATAACACCCGCCACCCCAACCGAGGCAGCAATGATTAAGGAAGTGGCAACAATAATAGACAGCCGTGCTTGTTTAATATCAACCCCCATGGTTTGAGCCACATCATCGCCCAAGGCCATTATCCTTAACGCCAATTGATAGCGCCATAATATAAAGCCCCCGATAAGAACAAAAGGCCACACAAGATTAACATCCAGTAAGCTGCGGTTGGTTAGGCTGCCCATTAGCCAAATCATCATATCATTTAAGGCATACGGGTTAGGAGATAGATTAAGCGCCAAGGCCGTTAAACTGGCCATCAAGCTGCTAAGAGCGACCCCCGCCAATATCAAGCTTAATATGCTGTTATCACGGCGTGCCAGATAATATAACACCATTGTGACGCTCCCTGCCCCCACAAAGGCAGCAATGGGAATGGCAAAGGAATGTAGGCTGGCTAAGCCATAATAGATAACAATAACGGCACCAAGACCCGCACCCGATGACACACCCAAAACACCCGGTTCTGCCAATGGGTTTTTTAAAAGACCCTGCAAGGCCGCACCAGAAACACCCAGGCCCGCGCCAATCAAAATAGCCAGCAAAATGCGCGGTAAACGAATATCTTGCACAATCATTTGACGATTATCTTCCCCCCCACCAAACAAGGCCGATAATACATCTAGAAAGTTCAGCTCATAGCTGCCCAATGTCAAAGACCATAAGGCAAGCAAAACCACAGCGCACATCAATAAGAGATTTAGGTGTCGCATTATCGCCCTCCTCCTTGTGACTTTAGGCGGCTATCAGCAGCACGCAACGCTTTATTAAGACTTTCATATTGCTGGTTATTAATCAAGGAAACCGCATCAAGCACCTGCCATGTTGGGCATGACAACAGGTTTGCCGGCACATGCACAAAGCGGGTTTTACCTTTAAGTGATTGAATCACAGGATGCTGTCCTAAACGCCAACTGTCTGCCATGCCTTGTTGAACATCAAAAAAGCTTGCCACAATCAGATCTGGCGGATCACTGGCTAATTGCTCAAGGTCAATTTGGCTCCACCCCAGCTCTTCCTCACTATCCAAATAGTTTTGATACCCCGCTAAGGAAATCACCTCACCAATGTAAGTTTGTCGCCCCGTCGAAATGCCACTGGGGCTTAAATATAGCGCGGTTTGTTGCCGTCCTAGCTGACCAGTCATTTTTTTTAAATTAGATAACTTTGAAATATAACTGGTCGCCCTTTGATCTTGACCTAATAACCGACCAATTGTTTCAAGTGTGGTCATCATGTCATCAATGGATTGCGGAATGGGTAAAGAATGAACGGTCATTCCCATCTCTTTTAAGCGACTGACCATCAAGGTTTCACCCCAACCTAAATGCAAAACCCAATCAGGTTTGATCTGATAAAGACCTTCTAAGCTATCATCATGCTGCTTTAGGGTTTTCGCCCGCTGATGTTGGTAAGAAAAAGCCTGCACGCTTTCAGGGCTAAGGGCCGCAATTTGATCATCATCTGCCAAGCCCAAAAGCCATTGATCACTACAATTACCAACGCTGGCGACCTGTTCCCGCGCTTGACCATAGACGGCACCCCCGCCCCCCCAAAGGGACAAGATCACCATTAAACCTATGATCTTAATTAACGGCATTAAAACTCAGCCCGCAAGCCAATATAACCCGCCCGGCCGGGCGTGCCAAAGCCGATGATCTCCTGATATTGCTTATTGGTCAGGTTATCGACACGGCCATATAGCTCATAGCCAGGATATAACTTATAACTAGCCCGCAACCCCACCAATGTGTAGGCCGCAACGCTGCCAGAAACATCTTCTTGGCTGCCTGAATAATATACTGACCCTCCAAACTGAATTTCTTCACTCAACTGCCACCTAATATCGCCATTTAAAACATTTTTAGGCCGACGTAACAATTGCGCTTGGCTGGTGACATCCTTGGCCGACTGGTTGGTGTAGTTGATATCAACAGAAAGCGCTTCTGTCACCGTTAGCATAAGCGCTGTTTCAACCCCATTTGCCTTGGATTTATTGAGATTGGCATACAAGAAGGTTTCAAAACTAAAATCAATTTGGTTTTTATTGGTGCGATCAAAATAGGTCACCGATGCCTGTCCCCATCCATCTGGCAGGTCTTGCTCAATACCAATTTCAAAGCTCTTGGCGGTTTCAGGCTGCAGGGCTTGGTCGCCAAAGGCAGAATATAATTGATAAAGCGTTGGTGCCTTAAAGCCTGTTGAAAAGCCTGCCTTACCACGCGTTCCCATTTCCGTTATGCGCCAACTACCCAACACACGAACCGTTTCTTGCGTGCCAAACGTTTCATGGTCATCAACACGCGCACCAAATGAAAGACTTACATCCTGTTGCGGTTCTAGGAACAATTCCCCCATCACCGATTTGATATCAGCGCGGCCCTCCACCAATGAGGCAAACTCACCAAAACTTTCAACATCAATGTCATATTCTTCATATTCAGCACCCAAACTGGCACTAAGCATAGATGACAATTGCAACTCGCCAAAATAATGCAGGTTTTTGCGCTTCCCAACCGAGGTAAGGCTTAGTGCCCCCTCAAACAAGTCATCGCGCACAATATCACTGTATGAGGCTTTTAATCGGTTAAAGAAACGACCATCCAACAAAGTGCCATTGACATTGATACCAACAGATACTTCTTGATTGTTGCTGACATTATCGCCATCAATGATGCCAGCGGTAAAATCAAACTGATCATATTCGGTTTCCACATCAATAAGACGTACGCTGCCTTCTATGGCCCAATCACTTTCGTCGCTTAAAGCCATATCAAGCCAGCCATCAATGGTGATATTTTTGTGGCCATCCTTTTCAGTGTTACCATTAACGCTATCTGCTACAGATATGCCGTCACTGTCATAATATTTTGCGGCAAAACCCGCCTGCATCATTTGACCGCCATAGCCAACGCTGGTTGCCAAATTTTTGGTATCAAAACTACCCCAACTGGCATCGCCACTAACACTGATGCCCTGCTTATTAGACCCTGTGGTAATGTTAACCACCCCACCAATGGCATCACTGCCCCACATCACCGACTGTGGGCCCCGCACTACTTCAATACGTTGTACTTGACTGCTGTCTAAATTGGCAAAATTATAGCCCCCTGTTGGGCTTGATAAGTCATTGACCTTAATACCATTAATCATCACTAAGGTTTGCCCTGCCTCAGCCCCACGAAGGCGCAATGACGTCACCCCTGCCACTCCACCAGATCGTGAAACCGTCACCCCCGGTACAGACCGCAGTAAATCAGCAATCATTACCTGTTGACGTGCTAAAATATCATCACGATCAAAGACGGTGACACTGGCACCCGTGTCAACCACACGGCGTTCAGATCGGTGCGTGGTAATGGTTACTTCTTCTAAGGAATTGATGTCCTCATCCGTGCTCTTCACACTTTGCTGTGCAAACGCTGATGTTGATGAAAGGGCGAGAACAATGACACCGCCCTTAAATAAGTTAATGTTATGCATGTCGCTCTCCAGATAACAAGCATGTTGATCAAGCGGTGCGAAGGCTAGCTTCACACCACACCAAACATGTCGTCACAGCGACCTATAAAGGACGGCTTCCTTGAATTTATCCCGAATTCCGGAAGGACGACGCGATGGCAGGTCTCCTGACTTACGCTTCAATGTTCTGGCTCACCTTCCCAAACCATTATTCAGTTCAGTGGTCTATCAAGCCTTCACTCGGCGTTTACAGTTGCGGGTACAGCTATGGACTTTCACCATATTCCCATTTTCAAACGATGAGGCCTAAACCTCACCATTCACCATCTGATTGTGGTTTTAACAGATTGTGCCTAAGGCGCAATGCAAAAAATTATGCGCCAAACACATCTTTAAACAAACGCAACCAGTTTTGGCCTAGAATTTTTTCCATATCGCCGGTTTTCCAGCCACGACGATCCAAAACAGTCAGCAAGTTTCTAAAACGTTGTGGTGGGTCCATTTCTGGCAACCATGCTGGCCATTGTACGTCATAGCTTGGTTTAAAGGACTTTAAGCGTGGCTCATACCAATTTTCACGGGTTGCCCAGCTGGCAAGCCCACGAATAGGGTAATCGGTACACACTCCAACATGATCGATACCCATCACATTGACCGCATGCTCGATATGATCAACATAATGCTCAATGGTGGTGTCGGTGCCTGGGTTTTTACCAATGAAATAACCAAGCGCCGCCATGCCCGCAACACCACCTTTATCGGCCAAATTGCGGAACTGCTGATCAGTTTTTGCCCGTGGGTGATTGGGCCGTAAAGCCTCACACATTGTATGGGTAAAGGCGATTGGCTTCTTTGAAAATTCAATTGCATCAAGGCTCGTTTGACGTCCGGAATGACTAACATCAACCAAAATGCCCAAATCATTCATACGTTCAACCACGGCAATACCAAAGTCTGATAGCCCTGCGTTTGTGCGCTCGGTACTACCATCACCCAATTTATTACGGCTGTTGTAGGTTAATTGAAAACAACGGGTTCCAAGGCCATATAAAACATCCACATTATCCAAATCCCCTTCTAACATGGTGGCATTTTGGAAATTCATCATCACTGCCAGCTTGCCTGTTTTCTTAGCTGTGATAAAATCTTCTGCTGTTAACGCCATCATAAAACGCTGAGGTTGTTCACGAATACGTTGGTGCCATTCAACCAATTGATCCAAAGCAGTTTTTAAATTACGTCGACTAAGGCTGGTGATTATGCCTGTGTATCCGCTGGCATCAATGGCCTTATTTTCCTCTTCATCCCAACGATGGGCAAAGGACAATGTATCAATAACAATAGACTTATTATAAAGCTCATCCAATTCTGATTTGGTCGCTAAGGCAGATGCTGTCTTGCCACCCATCATCGCATTGGCCCCCGCTAAGGCAGTTGAGGCTGCAGCAGCCTTTAAAAAATCACGTCTTTTCATCTTGGTCCCCCTCGTTACTTTTTACGCCTAAACAGCATAAATCATTGAATAAATCATGCAAGTTGTTTACGACCATTATAAAGCTCATCACACAGGTAACATTTACAAAAACTTAGTTTTGTGATTAAGTTTTATATGACAGCTTAAGGGAGGGCTTTATGACACCAGAACAAATTCGCCTTGTACAATCAACCTTTCAAATGGTTGTGCCTATTAAAGAACAAGCGGCTGAACTTTTTTATAATCGCCTGTTTGAATTAGACCCGAACCTTCAACCCCTTTTCAAAGGTGATATGAAAGAACAAGGTAAAAAACTTATGGCAACCCTTGGTGTAGCCGTTTCAAGTCTTACCAATCTTGAAAAAATCATTCCCACTGTACAGGACTTAGGGGCTCGCCATTATGATTATGGCGTAAAAGAAGCTGACTACGATACCGTTGGCAATGCGCTGCTTTGGACCTTAGAACAAGGACTGGGTGAGGCTTTTACACCTGCTGTCAAAGAAGCTTGGACCCAAACCTATATGACTTTGGCAGGCGTCATGATAGAAGCCGCCAAAGAAGCCCCAATGCATAATGAAATTAAGGCCCTTATGATCCAAGCTTTAGATAAAATGGCCCGCAATGAACTTTAGACAATTTACACACACATCACATTTCGGGTTATAAACACCTCTCAACCAAGGTTATAATAGCCCGTTAAGCAGCTGATGATTTAGATGACGCCTCACAGGTCGATAACCTACGATTTAGATCGTCCATGATATTAGCACGAAAAGTATTGTCGCTGCCTGTTGCCATTGCAGCCTTATAATCTTCCACGTCTAAAGCTTCTATCCCGACATCTAAGCGCTTAAAAAGGCGTGGCATTTTATCACCCGGCGCTTGAATATGGTGCAATCCCCCACTGTAAATAATTAAAATTTTTCCCTGATCCAAACGCTTAATAATATCCACAACACCCGGCTTGACATCCATCGGCTGACCGTCTTTATCAAGGCCATTACGGCGTTTCATCCGCCCTTCTGGGGCGATGGCTGTCAAATGCGTGTCGCCAATTTGATCAAGAAACTTTTGCCAGCTTTCATCACGTTTACGGGTGATTGGTACAAAGCCCGGAACCGTTAATTTCAACAATGTCCCGGCTACGGGACGCTGATGGGTTTTATCTGCGATGGGAACGATTAAATTTCGGGCAATATGTTTTAAAAGCGCGTTGGGTGCGGCGCCAAAAAACACTGGCTCAAAAAGACTGGTATGATTTAGAAATACCAACAAACGACAATCATCCCAAGAGATTTCGTCACTTGGGGTTCGCCAATCAATTTGGTGTTTATAAAATAGTTTTGTTAGATATTTCAGGAACAACAAGGTTCCATACCGAAAAGCAAATTTCACACCTAACCCTCTGTTTTTATTATGCTTTAAACAGTATACAATGAGCTAAGACTGAGGGCAAGTTTGTTTATTCATGAAAGAAATTGAGAACAGCAGGTGTCAATTTCAAGAGCAAATCCGAGCCTGCAGGGCATTTCATCGAAGGGCGAAGGCCCGACCGGGAAACAAAAAAGTTCTATAATCCATAAAAAAAGCTCCTCTGATGAGGAGCGTTTTTTTTATTTTTTTTGTGATTGATATATTTTTTA
>CAKZLM010000012.1 GCA_937126915.1 uncultured Alphaproteobacteria bacterium | reverse complement strand
CGGGTGGTGCTGGTGTTGCCTCCTTTAATATGAATCCCGAAGATATTCGTAATTTGATGAAGCAACCTTGGGTGATGACGTCATCGGATGGCAGCACCGGTCACCCACGTAAATTTGCCAGTTACCCACGAAAATATGAGGTATATGTTAGGGATGAGCGGTTGCTAACAATGGCTGAATTTGTTCATAAAAGCAGTGGTATGGTGGCTGATACTTTTAATTTATGTGATCGGGGCTATTTAAAAGAAGGATATAGTGCTGATTTGTCTGTGGTTGATCTTGAGAATTATCGCGCCAAGGCAGATTTCCAAAATCCTGAAACCTTATCAACCGGGATTGAGACATTAGTGGTTAATGGCATGGTGGTTATTGATAAGGGAACCTATACAGGTGCCCGTGCTGGCCAGCCCCTTGATCGGGGAAAATGTGAATAGGGGTTAATCCCCAACAACGGGACATGGATGAAATGTCGATCGAGCAAATAAGCAATATATTAGAATGGTTGCCGCATGCTGCTTTCATGGTTAATGATGAAGGTGAGGTAGTTGCGGCAAACGCAGCCCTAAAGCGCTTGTTTCCTAATTGGCAGCGTGGTGTGCACTTTACCAGTTTAACCCGAGACCCTGATTTGTTACAAGCTTTTAGGGACTTGCTCGTTGAGGGGGGCTCAAAACAATTAGAGCTGGTTTTAACTGGCGATCATGATCGTTATTTCACGGTGAATTTACAGGCCGGTGTGGAAAATGATGGTGATGTATTCATTTGCTTTAACTTTAACGAGGTGACAGAGGCCAAAGAAGCTGAGAAAATGCGATCAGCCTTCATTGCCAATGTCAGCCATGAATTGCGCTCGCCTTTAACAACCTTGATGGGTGCGCTAAATGCGGTTGATACATTGGTTAGCCGATCAGGCCATAAGGATGAACAGCTTGCGCGGTTTTTAGGGATTATGACCCGTGAATCCACCCGCATGACGCAATTGATCAATGATTTGTTGTCGTTGTCCAAAACGGAATCGCGCGAACATATTCGCCCAACAGACCCCTTGGATATAAAAGAAATTGTTAAGCAAACGTCTGAAATGTTGTCCCTGCGGGCGATGGAGCGCTCAATCAAAATAAAAAGTGACGTGCCAGAAAGCTTGCCACAAGTTATTGGTGACCAAAATGAAGTGCAGCAAGTGATTTATAATTTGACCGAGAATGCTATAAAATATGGCGCCATGGACAATGAGGTGACCATTGCTGTGAAAGTCGAGCGTCAAAAAAGCCTTATTTCTGAACATGGTGTACTTGAATTATCTGTTCATAACTGGGGTGAGGCAATTCCCTCGCTTCACTTACCGCGATTGACAGAGCGGTTTTATCGTATGCAGGATCATCGTGCCCGCGAGGTGGGCGGCACCGGCCTTGGCCTTGCCATTGTAAAGCACATTGTCTCGCGCCATCATGGGCAATTACTGATTGAAAGCAGTGATGAAGACGGTACTTGCTTTAGGTTCCAGCTGCCTTTGATGGGCGATGACTGATTGAAAAATCACTTATCTTGACTTGGAATTGCAAAAATTTGTCTTTGAATTGTCACACACAGGCCATTGATTTGGCTGTATGAAGATAAGAAATAAGCATGGACCATCCTGTGTGATACAAGAGAGATTGAATGACGATAGTGACGCCACAAAGCGCCCCTCAAAGCAGCCCTCAAAGCACTATGGTGCGAGACCTTAAAAGTCTGGACCTTAAAATTGCTGAAATGGGTGGACTGGTTGAAACACAGCTACGTGACGCAATAAAGGCATTGGTTGAGTATAACCCAACCCGCGCTAAACAAATTGCAGAGCGTGATTTGCAAATTGACCAGCTAGAGCGAGAGATTGATGAGTTAACCATCAAGTTTTTGGCTGATCATCGTCCTGTGGGCGAACAATTACGTCGTGTGGTGGCTGGCTTGAAAATGTCATCTAATCTAGAACGCATGGGTGATTATGCCAAAAACATTGCCAAACGCACCATTGTTCTAAGCTCTAAACCCATCATCACCAGCTCCACCGAAAGCATTCAGCGCATGGCGCAAACGGTTCAGTCAATGATTAAGCACACGCTTGATGCATGGCTGCAATGGGATGTTGACATGCCGCGTTTGGTGATTGAAATGGATGAAGGTGTTGATCGCTATTACACCAGTTTGTTTAAGGAAATTTTGACCTACTCTTCAGAAGATATGCGTCAAATGACCAGCTTTACACATTTATTATTCATTGCCAAAAATGTTGAGCGTATTGGCGACCACACCACTAATATCGCTGAACAGGTGTATTTTGCGCTAACAGGTCAGGTGTTGGACGACTTCCGCGATAAAAGCGATGAAATTGCGATAACGGCAAAAGAAGACGCCACGGCAGGGTGATGGGGGACTTTATGATAACGAGAAAGGGTAGGGTCTATGGTGAATGATCCGGTGGTATTAATAGCAGAAGACGAAATTGCACAAGCCGATGTTTTGAAATTTAATCTAGAGGCTGAAGGCTTTAATTGTCATGTGGTTCACAATGGTGCCAAGGCCCTTAGTTATCTTGAAAATGATTTGCCAGATGTGTTGTTGCTTGATTGGATGTTGCCAGAAATGTCAGGCATTCAATTGTGCCAAAAATTACGCGAACAAGACCACACCAAACGTTTGCCTGTCATTATGCTAACAGCGCGTGGTGAAGATATTGACCGCTTGCGCGGGTTTGAAGTGGGCGCCGATGATTATGTGGTTAAGCCTTATTTGTTCTCAGAATTGGTTGCCCGTATACGCGCTGTGTTGCGTCGTTCTCGCCCAGAATTGGATGATGAATATATCCAGCATAAAGATATTAAAATGGATTTGGTGCGCCAAAAAGTAACCCGTGACGATAAAGATATTAACTTATCAGCCCTTGAGTTTCGTTTGCTGCGTTCGTTCCTTGCTAAGCCGGGCCGGGTGTTAAGCCGGGATCAATTGATAGACTTGGCATGGGGCACGGGCATCCATGTGCTTGACCGCACTGTAGATGTGTCGGTGCGTCGCTTACGCTCTGCGCTCAATGAATATGGTGGTGAAGATGTGATCAGAACCGTTCGCGGTTTTGGTTATGCCTTGGATGAATAAGTTTTCACATCAGCAAAAAAGGCACTAACAGAAAAAACTGTCGGTTCCTTTTTGTCTGAAATGTTATGATTGTTCTGACTATAAGCCTAAAACATCCTTTTTGGTAGAGCCAGCAATATTCATCGCTTCTAATATCAGCACTTCTGGAACGTTTAATTCTTCCAATGTGGCCTGTAAATGGGCAGCAACACTGTTGAAGTGATCTTCGTTTAAGCCGTTTTTAACCAAATGCGCATGGGCGCTTCTTAAATCTTTACCGTCATAGCCAGTTGGGCCGCCAAAGGCTAGGGTTAAAAAAGCTTTTTGTTTGTTTTTCTGTTTTTTCATATCAACCGAGCCAAAGAAGTGACTAATGCTGCTGTCCGATAAAACTTTCTCATAAAAAATATCAACTGCTGCATTAACGGCGTCTTTGCCGCCGATTTTTTCATATAAGGATTGTGTCATAATTATTGCTCTCTTTGTTTCTTATATGAAAACCTTAGCAACAAATACTTACTGAATTGTTAAGCGAGATGATTATTTACAATGCCTTGAAATTATCCGTGGCTTTAACCAGGCCATCAATGATTCCGGGTTCAAAGGCGGCATGTCCAGCATCAGGCACAATGGTTAGTGTGGCATGGGGCATATTTTCAAATAAACGCCAAGCATTGCGCACCGGACATACAACATCATAGCGACCATGCACAATATGGGTTGGGATGTGTGACAGCTGTTTTGCACCGTCTAACAATTGGTTGTCATGGTTAAGAAAGCCATTATGGATAAAATAGTGCGCCTCAATTCTTGAAATGGCTTCGGCATATTTAGTTTCTTGACGGTTAGAGGAAAGTGATTTTGTTGGTAAGAGGTGAACCAAAGACATTTCCCATTGAGCAAAGGCTAATGCCGCTTGTTGACGGACAGTTTCGTCGTTGGAGGTGAGGCGCTTATAATAGCTCTCTAAAGGTTTGGCTTGTTCTTCCTTTGTTAAGTGTGAAATGAAGGCATGCCATTCATCTGGAAAAATAGCCGAGGCACCACCCTCTTGCATGAGCCAATTGGTTTCATCTTGTTTCAGGGTGTAAATACCCCGCAAGACCAATTCTGTCACCCGTTCAGGGTGGGTTTGGGCATAGGCTAGAGCAAGCGTGCTGCCCCATGAGCCACCGAAAACTTGCCATTTATGAATGTTTAAGGTTTCACGGATGGTTTCGATGTCTTTAACCAAATGCCAAGTGGTGTTGTTCTCTAGCGATGCATAGGGCATGCTTTTGCCGCATCCACGTTGGTCAAAAACGATGATTTTATAATAATCAGGGTCGAAAAAACGGCGGTGATCAGCGCTTGTTGCCCCGCCTGGGCCGCCATGAAGAAAAATAACGGGTTTACCCTCAGGATTGCCAGATAGTTCATAATAAAGCACATGTCCATCTGAGACAGGCAGCATGTCGCTAAAATAAGGCGTGATCGGTGGGTAAAGCTGCCGTCTAATCATGAATTTTAATCCTGTTAAGGTTTGTACAAAAACACTTTTCTCGCCTTAGTTTAACAGTCTAATTATTTTTTTCTTTAAAAAAAACTATTTTGCGTCACAATTAGTTAGCATTCATTGGGGAGCGAGATGCTGATATCAATTGAGCAAAGTTCAGAACTAACCACCCTTGGCATGTCCGGCAGTTTATCTATCGGCGATGCAACGGCGCTGGCGAAAGAACTTGCGGCAATACCCGTTAAACCCAAACAATATTTGGTGATAGATGGTCATGGGGTGGCCTCAATAGATTCGGCGATTGCATTGGTGCTTAAAAAGCAAATGTATCGCTGGCAGTCACAAGGGTGCCATGTGGCTTTGAAAAGTTTTAACCAACAAGCCACTGATATTATGGCCTTTGTTGATAAACATTCCCAATATCGAATGCCGCCTAAAGTTGTTCGCCCTTCAATGATCAGTGTTCTTGAAGACATTGGCGTTGCAACTGAAAAAATTATCAAAAACTTCACCCACCTTATTGCCTTTAGTGGTTTGGTGGTGGAGCGGCTTTTGTTAGCCTTAAGGCATCCGTCGCGCTTAAGGGTTACTCCCTTGGTGGCGCAGTTGGATCAAATTGGCTTTCGGGCCCTTGCTATTGTTGGCTTAATAACCTTTTTAATTGGCGCGGTGATCGTCAACCAAGGGGCCTTTTATTTACGCCAAGTGGGGGCAGATGTTTTCACGGTTGATTTGTTAAGCATCACTATGCTGCGGGAGTTTGGCATTCTTTTGACCGCCGTTATCGTGGCTGGTCGATCGGGCAGTGCCTTTACAGCCCAAATTGGATCGATGCAGTTAAACGAAGAAATTGATGCCATGAAAACACTAGGCATGAACCCGATAGATGTCTTGGTCTTGCCGCGTATTTTAGCCTTAGTATTGATCATGCCTCTGTTGGCCTTTTATGCCGATCTTATGGGGTTGTTAGGTGGTGCCCTAACGGCATGGGTTACGCTAGAGGTATCGCCGGTTGCCTTCATTCAACGCTTTGAAGAGGCGGTAACAGTTTCTAGTTTCTATGTAGGGATTTTAAAGGCCCCCTTCTTTGGCATTATGATTGGTCTTTCTGGGTGTTATGAGGGCATGTGTGTGCGTGGCAGTGCTGAGAAATTAGGCTTTCACACGACGCGTTCGGTGGTGCAGTCGATCTTTTTGGTGATTGTAATGGATGCTGCTTTTGCCATGATCTTCACAGCATTAGACATATAAGGAAGGGGAGCCAGAAATGACCGATAACAATCAAACTCCCTTAATCAGTGTGCGTGGCCTACACACCCGTTTTGGTAGCCATGTCATCCATGAAAATTTAAGCTTGGATATTTATCAGGGTGAAATTCTTGGCATTGTCGGTGGCTCTGGCACGGGTAAGTCTGTTTTGTTAAAAGAAACTCTCGGCCTCATTACTCCCTATAAAGGGGAGATTACTTTTCATAATGACCAAGGGCAACTGGATAAAACATCAATCGGTGTTTTGTTTCAAGATGGGGCCTTGTTCAGTGCCTTAACGGTGCGGCAAAATATTCAAGTGCCGATGCGCGAAATGGGCGGCGTTGCGATGGACTTGATGGATGATTTAGCCGCCTTAAAGATTGAAATTGTGGGGTTGCCACCTGAGGCCGCGCATAAAACACCGTCACAATTATCGGGCGGTATGCGCAAGCGTGCTGGCTTAGCAAGGGCTTTGTCCATGGATCCGAAGATTGTGTTTTTGGATGAGCCAACTGCGGGCCTTGATCCCATGGGGGCAGCAGAATTTGATGATCTTATCCTGCAATTACGTAATGATTTAGGCCTCACCGTGGTGATGGTAACCCATGATTTGGATAGCTTGTATCGGGTCACGGATCGGGTCGCGGTGTTGGCTGAAAATCAGGTTATCGCCGCGGACAGTGTTGAAGAGTTAGAAAAAAATAACCACCCCTGGATTAGAGCCTATTTTCATGGGGTTCGTTCTCGCCAAAGTGAAGAAAGGTAAAGGCTTAATCACGGTTAATCCTTGAAAAATAATTAAAATTCGGGAAACATAAGAAAGTATAAGAAAAGGCAAAAGAACCAATGGAAACAAGAGCGCATCATTTACTGATTGGCACCTTCATGCTGTTATTAAGCGTGGGGCTGGTGATGTTCTTTTTATGGCTTGCCAAAACAGAGGTAGATACTGCCTTCACTGAATATGACATATATTTTGAAGAATCAGTTGCCGGCATGGCGCGAGGCAGTGATGTCCGCTATAATGGTATTCCAGTGGGTGAGGTTCGAACCCTAACCATTGCCCCTGATGACCCCTCTAAGGTGCGGGTTGGGGTGCGCATTCGATCTGAAATTCCCATCAAAACCGACAGTGTGGCAGTGTTGGCACTGCAAGGTGTTACGGGCGTTGCCTTTGTGCTTATCGAAGGGGGCAGCAGTGATAGTCCGCGCTTATTACCCATAGAAGGGCAGGATCGCGCGGTCATCCCATCAAGGGTTTCACCGTTTCAGGAATTGTTTGAGGGAGCCCCTGATCTTATCAACCAAACCGCCGAGCTGGTCCGTCAGTTAAAAAATGTTTTAAGCGAAGAAAATGTCCAAAATATCAGCTTGATGTTGGATAATGGTCAGCGTTTTAGTTCTGAATTGGTTGGTCAAGGTGAAAAGATTGAGGCGCTTTTGGTGTCGTCAAAAGAAACCGTTGACCGCTTGGCTGAGGCCAGTGAGCAAATTGAACGTTTTGTCGAAAATGCCAATGGTGTGATGGATAAAAATATTCCAGCGGTTTTGACACAGGTGACGGACAGTTTGTCTGAGGCTCAGAAATTGATCATCACCTTAGAAGATGTTGCTGAAAAAGCAGGTGCGGCAGTGGGGGATGTCAATGTCAAATTGATGCCTGAAACATTGCGCCTAATTGGGGACTTAAGACGCACGGCGCTGGCCCTTGCTGAAATGGCAGAACAACTAGAGGCCAATCCAGCACAGCTGATTATGCCTGATAAAAAACCATTGTATCAAAAGAATTAAGGAGAGGGACCGTCATGAAACAAGTTGATATGATGATGACCAAAATTCGATTGATACCGAATGTGTGCGCCGCCATGTTTATGGTGCTGGTGTTATCTGCTTGTGGTCCACTGGTTGAGTTTCCAGGCGCTGACGAAGGGGCGGATCGAGTTTTCGACCTGCGTTATAAGGCGATGTCATCGTCATCAGAAAAAAGTGATGTCCGCAGTTTATTTTTGGCAGAACCGATTATTGCGGCAGGTCTTAAGGGTAGCGACATTGCGGTGCGCCCCAATGATTATGAATTGCTTTATTTACCAGGCGCGCGTTGGTCAGATCGTCTTAGCCGAATGATCAATCGCTTTTATCATCGCGGTTTATCTGATCAATTATCCCTAACCGTTTTATCAGGGCAAGATGTTGATTTGAGCCAAAATTTTCGTCTGCGTTTAAGTTTTGACGATTTTGCTATTCGAACTAATGACCGCAATGATTTTGATCAAGTTGTTGTCAGTGTTACAGCAACCTTGATTGATAACACCTCCAACGCCATAAAGGGGCAGCGCCGCTTAAGCGAAACAGTGTCTTTAAACAGTCAAACCCATGATGCTGCGGTGCAAAGCTTTGTTAAGGCTAACCATTCTATTTTGAAAGATATGGCAATATGGGCCAATGGTTTGTTGATGGGGCAATAGGGCAGGGCCATGTATTTTGATTTTTCAGAGGTCAGACGTTTTTACCAGTCACCTTTTGGCCAGTCTGCCTTGTCTCGTATTTTGCCCGTAATCACAAATCAGATAGATGCTAGAAACCAGCATCATGTTTTGGGTTTTGGTTATTGTAGGCCCTATTTAGAAGGGTTAATCCTTGATCAACCAGTTGCATCGGTCGCAAGTTTTAGCCCAGCCCGCATGGGAACCGCGCCATGGGTGGGGCCGCGGGGAAACCAATCAGCCTTGGTGTCGGGAAAGCACTTGCCGCTAAAAACTGCCAGCTATGATCGCGTTTTATTGGTTCATGCCTTGGAATTTTCTCATAACCCACGGCAATTATTGCGTGAAGTAAACCGTATTTTGAAAGATGATGGTTATGCGGTTATTGTGGCACCGATGCGATCGGGCTTTTGGGCGCGCTCTGAAGCAACACCGTTTGGTTATGGCGAGCCATTGAGCCGCAATCAAATGACCAATTTATTAGAAGCGCAAATGTTTGAGGTGGTCACCATTAAAGGTGCGCTTTATGGCCTACCAACGGATCAGGGTGTTTGGGGCGGCGTGACGCAGGCCATGGAAAAAGTTATGCCCAAAATTATGCCACATCAAAGTGGTGTTCTCATCATGAAGGTAAAGAAAAACCTGTTCCAAAATGACCGCGCGCAAAAAAGCCCCGTTATACGTAAGCGTGAAGCGGTGGCCATTCCGGGCATGAAAACCATTGCCTAAATGATGGCTAGGTGTTTGTTAGCGCTATCGCTTAATGAAAGGGCCATAGCGGCCAATGGTTTCACCACCCATATTGACCGTCCCCCCCAACAACATGATCGATAATTGCTCAAGGCCTTCATCGGTTTGAAAGTTTTGAGCAGCACTTGCCATGGTCGCTTTTTGATCAGCATTGATCACTTTTAAGGCTTCAAGCAGGTCAAGAGCGGGGGCGGCTGAACGGCCTTTAAGACTAATCGCCCCCTCTAAGGAAAGTGATTGGTCTAGGGCAAAGCTGCCATCACCAGAAAGGGTTAGGTCAGATGACTTGACCACAATGCCATTAATATTAGCGATGCCGCTATTGTCACTCCAGCGCTTCAAGTTGGCCACGGACAATTGTGGCATGCTGCTGCCATGAATGCTGAGATAGCCTTCAAAGTCAGTTGTTGGGTAGGTTTTTATGGCGTCACCAGGGCGCGGTGTTTTTCGCTCTGGTTTGATCATCTCGGCAACAGGCAACCCTTTGATGATAACAGCAAGATCAGCCAGTTTGGGTTGGTTCAGGTCCGTTGTGGTGGCGGCTTTTTCTGCGGCACTTGGAATGCGAAGGTGAAAGCCTGCCGAGGTGGCATTCATGGTGGTTTCGCGGCCAAACTGCATCATTGGTTCACCGCCATAGGCCACAGATATTTGCCTCAAAGAACCTTCTTCAACACGCACACTTGCTTGGGCATTGTCACCGCGCACTTGAAACATGGTATCATCATCATTGCGTAATGTTAATTGGCTGGCAGGCATCACGATAATGGCGTGGTTTAGTTTCCAAGGTTGGGCAATGGCCTGAGCCTCTGGGGCGCGCCACGTTAGGGTTGCAGGTCCTTGTTCGATGGTCAGGGTGGGGTCTTCAAAATCAAGCTCTAATCGGTATGGAAAGCCACCAATGGAAAAGTCATCATAATCTAATTCAATGCCATATTGGCGCAAGTCATCGCGCAATGTACGAACATACGTCTCGGCATTTTCCGCCATATAATACCAATAAACCGCATAGACGATGCTGCCTAAAAATAACAAGGTCACAACGGGTGAAAGGCTTGTAACAAAGCCAAATTTTGATGATGAATTGCTTGGCATTTTAGCACTAGCCTTTTGTTAATTCTTAGATGGACTTAATTTTTGGGGTGGGTTGCCGTCACGGTCATATTGCAACAATTCATTGGTGCGGGTTTCAATTGCCGTAATCATGCGTTCCATAAATTCGTCACGGTCAAGGCCTGGTTCAATTGGGTCCAAGCACTCTAAAATGACGGTGCCTGTTTGGCGCAAACGACCATCTTTTGGCAAGAAGTTGCCTGCATTAATGGCCACGGGGACCACTGGCTTTTTCAGCGATTTATAAAGCCCATAAATGCCCGGTTGGTAAACAGCGTCTGCGTCCACAGGGCGGCGCGTTCCTTCTGGGAAAATAACGATGGGACGATCTTGGTCAGCGGCTTTCTTGGCAAGCTTTAAAAGGTGTCTCATGGCGCTGGGGCCCGCATCACGATCAAGGCCGATCATGCCCATTTTTTTGAGATAAATAGAGAAGATTGGAACATCCATAATCTCTTTTTTAAAGACCATGCAAGTGCGGGTTAAAAAACCTTGGAACAAAACCGTTTCAATGGCCGATTGATGCTTGCATGCCAAAATGTAACTACCTTCAGGTAATTTATCAAAATTGCGCATGTCGATGGTTAGGCCGCCCAGCCAGCGCATCACAAACAAATGACCACCAGACCATACTTTTTGCGCCCAATGGGCTTTTTCTTGGCTGTTAGGCAAGGCTAATAGGGTAACTAAGGCCCCTAAAACATTCCAAGTGAAAAATCCCAATTTAAAGATAAAAGAGCGGACAGCTAACACACCTCACCTCATTATTGACCGTAGGCTTGCTGTAACTTAGAGCGCAGCAAGCTTATTAAATATTTACTATATTCTATAGCTAAGCGGGTGGTGTTGTCACTGCTTTTGATAGCTAGGGGAATATATTCTAATCGTTGGTCACGCAGGGTCAGTTCAACCAAGGCGCGGTCCATGTGAAAATCTGAGGTGATAACGAGAATTTTTTCAAAGCCATTTTCCGTGGCCCATGCCGCAGTTTCTGTGGCATTACCAACCGTGTCATCAGCATTGCGGCCCAGTTCAATGCAACAGCTTTTCATCGCATCACTGACCTTAATAGCCTGCAAAATAGTTTCATTGGCATAGTCGGTGTTAACACCTGAAATAAAAAGCTTTTGTCCGCGTGCTTGGGTGATTAGCTCAACACCCTTTTCAATGCGTCCACTTCCCCCTGTTAAAACCACAATAGCATCATAGGATTGTTCCGTTGGTTCGGTTAAATAATTTTCAAGGCGATTAAGGTAGCCATTAAAGCCAAAGGCCCAAATGAAAAAAGCCATTAAAAATACGGCCAGCGATACCTTGAGAAAGTTACGCATGCGGGGCGGTTGTTTTTTTCCGGGGGACCAACGGCGCGCCATAATCATATCCTTTGGCTAAGGGTACGTTGTACCGTGATATTGGCGCTGACCATTGATAAAAGGGCTGATAAAAAAGGTAAAAAGGCCAGTAAAATAAATTGCCACCCGCTTAAACTTAGCATTGGGATTAGGCCATCTGCCATGTCGTTGGCAAGGCTGCCAAAAGCCCATAAAACCAAGCAACCAAGGGCAAAACCAATCAGTCCGCCTTTAAGGCCCCATTTGAAAAACCGTAATTGAAACTCGCCCGCAATAACGCGGTCTTCGGCACCTAATAAATGCACCAAATAAACCGTGTCACGCCATGATGAAAGGCGCGCTTGGGTAGCAAAGATAACCAGAATGATGGTGGCTATGGCAATGAGCAAGGCCACTGTGGCGGCTGATAATTCTGCCGCGCGGGACAGGGTTACCACTTGACCAACCCACTGTTGATGATCATCCAGCCGCGCCCCCGGTGCCACAGCTTGAACACGGGCGCGTAGGGCGTCAATATTTTGCGTGTAATCAGGGTTTAGGGTAACGCTTATCATCGCTGGGACAGGCAATTCATCGGTCAGATTGCCGGTGCCAAGCCATGGTTCTAAAAGGGCGAAAACTTCATTTTGTTGCATCGGGGTGGCGTCTATAATGCCGGGTGTTGTGATCAAGGCAGCAACGGCGGCTTGTTGCTGGCGTTGGCGCTCTTGAACATCGGTATCAACAATTTGAACCGTCAGTGTGTGACTAAGCGATGCGGTCCAATCGCCTGTGGCGTTACGCAGCATCATGCCAAAGGCGGCTGAAAGGGTCAGTAAAAACACCATCACCGCAATAACCCATGGCATTAAACCGCTACCCTCACTGCCAGATGGTAAGAATTGTACGGGTCGCAAAAACTTCATGTTGCACCCCCTTGTGGAACTGGGTTTGCTTTTTGCAGGGCAGGAGCCTTAAGCGCACCTTTTGCCTTAAGCAAGGCCAGTTTTCCTTCTTCAAGGTGGAAACGATCAGCATTCATGGTTTTCACCAATTGTTGGTCATGTGTGGCAATGATGGTGGTGGTGCCAATTTTGTTTAATTCTAAAAACAAATTCATGATGCGTTCGGCCATTTGCGGGTCAACGTTACCGGTTGGCTCATCTGCTAATAATAAATCGGGTCGATTAATTACCGCGCGGGCAATGGCAACGCGCTGTTTTTCACCACCAGAAAGGGTTGAAGGGCGCGCGTTCATTTTGTCTTTCAGGCCAACCCATTCCAGCAATTCAGCGGCGTGATCCTCCACCTGTTTGACATTGCCGCCAGCCAGTTTAAGCGGCAAGGAAACATTCTCTATCGAGGTCATATGGTCAATTAGTTGGAAATCTTGGAAGACAATGCCAATCCGACGACGTAAGGCTGGTAATTCAGAGCGATGCGCTGTGACGACATTTTTGCCATGAAAATGAATGAGGCCTCGTGATGGGCTGTGTGCTAGGTATAAAAGTTTTAAAAGGGTGGTTTTACCCGCCCCAGATGGCCCCGTTAAAAAATGAAAAGACCCAGCATGTAAATCAAAGCTGATATCTCTTAAAATTTCAGGGCCCATCCCATATCGCATGCCAACATTTTCGAACCGGATCATTTTAGATGATGCTCTCTTGCTTTTTTGTATTTTTCTCGTTCAGTTATTCATAGAATACTCTAGCGAAAATGAAAATATATTAATTTTATTATGGGCTTAATTAGGTAAAATTTTGCGGTTGGCATGAATTTCGCCTGTTGCTTTTTAGGTTGATCTGGTTAAAACTTAACCTGTTGATACATCTGTTTAGAGATCTATCTCCATGGGGTGATAAGTAAATGATATTAACATGTCCAGAATGTGACGCGCAGTTCAAGATACCTGATGGCGCCCTTGGCGATGCCGGGCGTAAGGTTCGTTGTGCAAAATGTGGACATGTGTGGATCGCTAAAGAAAGTGATCAACCGCAATCAAAAGCACCTGCAGCGCCGCCACCTCCACCGCCTCCACCACCTCCACCACCTCCACCACCGCCTTCGCAGGAAGATGACATTGATGCCTTAGCGCGGTCTTTAGATGAAAGTTCAGGTGGGGACGATGACGATGACTTTGGCGATTTTGATATTGATGAGGGTGATGCTAAAAAGGCCAATAAAGATGGCGCTGATGATGGCCGCTCGTTGATGGAGCAACTGAAAGATATTGATTATCTTAAGAAAAATATTGGCCCAATATCAAGACAGATTTTAGCAAAAATTATCTACTTTAGTAAAGTAGCCGGTAAAGCCACAGTTGCGGGAAGTAAGAAAGCCGTGGCTTTTTCCAAGGATGCTGCGCAAAAGATTAAAGACAAACGCGCCCAAGCGGGTGAAGACGAAGACCAAATAGACCAAACTGAGGGCGCTGAAGGAAAAGCCCCCGATGTAGAAAAAACAGCCACAAAGCCAGCGAAGAATAAGAAGAAGGTCAAAAAAGGGCCTTCTATCTTTAAGAAAATTGGCTCTGGTATCATGGCGGTTCTGCGCTTCTTCAGAAAACCATTTATTTTAGTGGCGTGGCTTGCATGGCTTGGCGCGCTAGGTGGCGGTGTTTATGCATTTGTGATGAAGCCTGAGTTAGTTAAATCATACTGGCCCGGGGCCCATCAGGTTTATGTCTGGTTGGGCCTTGCTAGAAACCTTGACCCGTCTGAAGTGCCTGAGGAGGTTGAGTTGCCACCGAAACCCGTGCCCGGTGAAGTGGTTCAAATCAGCTCGGAAAATCAGGTGGAATATCGCAATGATGGCACCAACAATTTAATCGTGCGCGGTGTGATTAAAAACCCAACCGCTTATACCTATAACATGCCACCCATTGCGGTGCGCCTTTATAATGTCAGCAATGATTTGTTGAAGGAAATTCGTCAAGGTGTGGGCGAGCGTTTAACGCCGTTTTCTGACACGCAATTCCAAGTGACCTTCATGAATTATCCACCCGCAACCGAGCGCTATCAAATTGACATCCTTTGGGATGAGGTTGAGCAGTTTGATGAAGGTGGTTCTGCAGCCCCCAGTAATGACGATGAAGGTGATGAGTAAGCCGTTTGTAGGGCATCCTTCAACGACGACTTCCAGTTATGCCGCCCCTCGGTAATGGTGCCCCCCGCAATGATCGCCCTCCGTACTTATGGTCCGCCATAATGATGATGCTAAGTATAATGTCGACGCCTTATAATGACTCCATTCGTAATCACGCTACCATTTAATGATGTCCTTCGCCCTGATGGCGCACCTTTAGCCGTTTCAGGCATCGACAGATTAGTTGAGGGTTAGTTCGAAAAGGAGGGCCTAGGGCTGCCTATTTCTGTTCAAAGCGGCGGATTAGGCGGCGGATATAGGCGCGTTCTTCATCGCTGCGGTTGGGATCAGCCAATTTTTCGCGCAGTTCTTGCAAAATTTGTCTGGCATCGCGAACGTCATCTTGGTCAGGAACATCCAGTTCTTCGGATAAATCAGTGCCACGGCCTAAGGGGTCTTGGTTGTTGTTGCCTTGGCCCGTTTGTGCCATGCGTCGCGCCATTTCCTTGGACAGTTGATCGCGCGCTTGCTCCAATCCATCAAGGGCTTCTTGTTGGGCTTGATTAGCACCATCCAGATCACCTTGTTGAAGGGCGCGGGTTGCCCGCTCCATTGCATCTTTTGCTTGGTCCATGCCTTCAGGCTTTTGCATTTGGGCTTTACCAAGACTATCTTCAACATCTTGCATGCCTTGTTCTAATTGCTGTTGGCGCTCTGCCATACTATCGGTATCTGCGGGTACGCCGGCGCGTTCGCGCAATTCCTCTAAGGCTTGCTCTTCCTTGGTTTCATCATTGAGGTCTTGCTGTTGGTCTTTTATGCCATCCAGCTTGCTCAGGGCTTTGCTGCCTTCCATTAATTGCTGATATTCTTCTTCGCTGGGGCCATTGGACATTTGGATGTTGCTTAGAATTTGCTTTAATTGCTCAAGTATTTTTTGCGCTTCTTCGGTTTTGCCAGCCGCGGCTAATTCGCGCATTTGCTGGATCATGTTTTTGATGGTTTCCATGTCAATGGTTTGAACATTGTCATTGGAAAGGTTAGCGCGTTGGTTCTGTGGTTGTGGCGACTGGGCCAATTGGCGCATCAGGTCTTCTAGCCCTTTGTCCAATTCATCAGCCAATTCGTCAAATTTTTCATTGTCGCCTTGCTCAAGGGCTTGTTGTAATTCTTGCAAGGCACTGTTCATTTGTTCTTTGCCAAGTGATAAGCCACCATCTTCAAGCTTTAGGGCTAAGTTCCACAATAGGTCCGTGACGGTTTTGGTGTCGTCATGCTGTGGTGTCCATTTTAGGCGATAATAGGCGCTTTTAAGGCCAGTATAAACCAGCAGGTCACTGTCAAAATTTTCTGGTTTTTGGGCCAAAAGGTCTAACCTGCGGCGAGGGCCGTCAACCCGTTCGGGTGAGATGAACAAAGATTTGCGAATGCTGACCAGTTCTTGCGCCACGGGGTTTTGGAAAATGCGTTCCGGCATGATAAAGCTGACTGTGTCGCTTTCACCATATTGACCAAGGGCGTCGGTGGCGTAAAGCATGGCATTCACGGTCATGCCTGCCCAACGATGGGCGGTTAGGTCAAAGAAGGCGGCGCGGTTAACCAGTTCGCTGCCTTGATGGATATGGGGTAGGTCAAGACGCAAACGGTCGCCATTACTAAACCCCGCACGGTGAATTTCCATTACCGCATTTTTCAAACCATAATCATCACGGAACGCATAATTGACCTCTAAGGCTTGTTGATCGGTTGCTTTTGGCTTTTCAACAAATGAAATAGTTGGAGCGGTATCTAGCGCCAGCTGTAGAGGCCAAGTTTTAGAAAGGCCAGAGCCAAGATCAAGGGTCAAGCTATTGGTGTTTTGCAGGGGGTGTTTTAACTCAAAACCAGATGCCTCACGGCCAGAGAAAACCACAGTGCCTTGATCGGTTTCTAGGCGTGGGCGACGTCCTGAGTTATGAACCCTAATTTCAATCACGCTGTTTTCAGGCACAATGATGGGGTCTTGGTCAGCAGCATCGGTGTTTTTAAAGTGAATACCTTGTTGGGCGGTTAAAACGGTGCGCGGCCCCATGCCGGTATAATCAGGCGGGCTAATCCACATATCAACAATGGCGTTGGTGGCGGGTGTGCCAGACTGGAAGCTAAACCCTGCTTCTAGGCGTGCTTGCCAATCTTTATTAGCAACGACAAGTCCACCAACCAACAGCAAGGGCAACAGGAAGCGCGCCAAGAAGGGGTCGTGTTGTTTCAGCGAAAAGCGTGGAAAGGGTACTTTTGTCGATCGTGCTAAAAGATGCATTTGATCAAGGTGAGTGTGCCATAAAGAAACTTTAAAGCGGTCTACTGTGGAGAGAGCAGCTTCGGCTTTAGGGGCGCCAGCTAACTCATCCATTAAACTGTCAAGCGGGCGGTGGATTAAGCCGCTATTGTCTTCAAGTCGGCGCATGGTTTCTTTTAGTGTCGGACTTTGATAGGCGCTGTATTTATGCATCGCCAAAAAGGCAGACAAAAACAGGCACAAATTATAAAGGCCAACACGGATGGCATCATCAAGATAAAGCCAAATGTCAAAAAGCGACAAAGCCGCATAAAAGGCCAACATGCATAAAGCGCCCCAAACCACAGGCCATAAACGCTCAACCTTCATCATAAGGGTGGTGAGCGATAATTTACGCTTTAAGGCGTTTGTCAATGTGGCATCGTGGTTCGACAATCATTGGTCCTTTTAGCAAGGTATTTAAAAAGTTGCTTAACTCACTTACAAAGGAATTTGTTACTCTTAAACTAAGTTGAATTGCCTTATGGTTCAAGGGTAAAGCACCATCTAACCAGATCATGTGATAAAGACATTGTCTTTCTGTCTTATCTAAAACCAGTCGGGCATGGTTTCCTGTTTGATCAGCGCTTCTTCATTAATGCGTTGTCTGATTATGGCAAAATTTTCGCCCTTAACCAACACTTCAGGGATTAATGGACGAGTATTGTAGGTGGATGACATTGTGGCCCCATAGGCACCGGCACTGCGAAATGCATAGAGCTTCCCCTCAGTGGGGCTTTCAAGTTCCACATCTTTGGCAAAACGATCCCCTGTTTCACAAACTGGGCCAACCACATCGGCAATGGTCAGATGGCGTTCATCACCCATTGATTGTTGAATGGGAATAAGGGCATGCTTGGCATCATACAAGGCAGGTCGCATTAAATCATTCATAGCGGCATCCATGATGGCAAAGTTTTTCTTCTCGCCTTCTTTGAGATAAATGAGCGAGCTGACCATAATGCCTGCATTACCCGCGATCAATCGCCCTGGTTCAATAATAAAATCAGCGGGTAGGTCGATAAACACGTCTTGGATGATTTTGCCATAATCTTCTGGCTGCGGTGGTTGTGGGGCTTTAGGATCATAGGCAATGCCAAGACCGCCGCCAAGGTCAATACGCTCAATCGGAAAGCCTTGGTGTTTGATGTCTAGGAATAATTCCTTGATCCGCATAAAGGCCGCTTTGAAAGGGGCAAGATTGGTTAATTGTGAGCCAATATGAACGGTTAGACCTTTGAGCTCGATATGGCTCATTTCTTTTAAGGCATTTAAGGTTTCGGGTATTTGTTGCCATGATATGCCAAACTTATCTTCGGCCGTACCGGTGCGTATTTTTTCATGAGTGCCGCCATCAACGTCAGGGTTTACCCGCAAGGCTACCTGTGCAGTGCGGTCTAGCTTTTGGGCAACGATGTTTAATTGGTGCAATTCTGCCAGCGATTCCACATTCAACTGTAAAACCCCGGTGTTCAAAGCAAAGGCCATGTCAGCGTGGGATTTCCCAACGCCTGAATAAACAATTTTTTGGGCGGGAATGCCTGCTTTTAGGGCGCGCATGATCTCGCCTTTTGAGACTACATCAGCACCAGCCCCTTCTTCTGCAAGGGTTTTTAACACCGCCACATTGCTGTTGGCTTTGACGGCATAACAGATGAGTGGATTGATAAATTTTAGGGCATCTTTTAAGACGTTAAAATGGCGAACCAAAGTTGCGCTTGAATAACAATAAAAAGGTGTGCCGACCTTATTAGCGATAGTGTTTAGGTCCACATCTTCACAAAAGAGGGTGCCGTTTTGATAATTAAAATGGTCCATGAACCGATTACTCTTAAACGAAAATTACTGTGATGATAGGGCCAGCGAAACGTTGCTAGGTGCCTTAAGGTCGCCTTTCTTGCCGCAGTTAGCAACTGTTGCAAAAGCACATAAGATGCACATTGCTTTAATGAAGTTTTTCATGGTCAAATCCTTAACTAGCAGGTCTATTTCACTTGGCATGGGCAAGGTTTTATTTTAGGTTGGCCCACCTTAGCCAATTATTATGGATCAAGAAATGCCTAAATCATTAACACCCGCACTGATCTTTTTTGCTGTTGTCCTTGGCGTATCATATCTGTTTATGGGGCAAGTGCAATTGTCAAATTCACTTAATGCCATTAAGCAGGGCGAGTTGGAAAAATTAGAAGTTTATGACCCACCCATAGCCCCCCCCGCCGTGATTCTTGAGGGGCGCAATAGCAGCCTGACCTTAAGTGATTTGAAGGGCCAATATAGTTTGGTCAATATTTGGGCTACATGGTGTGCACCTTGCTTGGAAGAAATGCCCTCTTTAATGCGCCTTCAAAAGGCCAAAGGTAGCGACAAATTTCAGGTAATTATTGTCAGCATCGACCGTGAAGGATTTGCTAAAACTGACCCATGGTTAGAGCGCTTAGCCATTCAGGGCCTGGATGATTATATTGATCCAACAGGGCGCTTGCCATTGATGACGGAAAGCCAGCAATTGCCAACCACCCTTATCATTAATCCTGGTGGTATGCTGGTTGCTAAAGTAACCGATAGTTTAGAATGGGATGGCCCTGACGCACAGCGATTGGTGGATACCCTGTTAGCGCATTAATGAAAGCTGTAATTAAGGGTGTATTTATGAACGCCATCAACAATATCAATAATGAAATTACCCGCGATGCCTTTTAAGCCATCAACCCCACTATCTGGCACAATAAGGATGGTGGCTGATTGATCGCCCGCTTGCATGGTGCCGGTGTGCTGTAAATAAAAACTGCCGGTTTTGCCATCAAGGGTAACGCTTAGTTTTTCCATAGCAACATAACCCGCCGATCCTTCAACTCCAGATCGGTGGCTCAGCATTTGACCAATGCTGGTGCCTGTCATATCTCCGCTAAAGGTCTTTTCGAATTGAAAGCGCCCCATGTCGGCCTCGCCATCATCTTGTGGTAACATGGTTATTTCAAAGGTTCCTGTTGCTTTAGACATGATATCCTCCGTTGCGCCGATATCAGGCACCATCAAAAGAAGGATCATCAATATGGGCTTGAATGCTCTCATCATCTTTGGTGCCTTTCATTTCTTTTTTCTGGGTTA
>CAKZLM010000011.1 GCA_937126915.1 uncultured Alphaproteobacteria bacterium | reverse complement strand
TGGTGACCCGTGCTTTGGGTTTCGAGAACAGCCTTTATGTGGTGGTCAATGCGGCCTGCAAAGACAATGACTTTGCCCACATTGAAAAAGCCCTTGAAGGCAAAGCCAAGCTAGAACGCCTTGAAGATCGTGCCTTGATCGCCCTTCAAGGTCCAACCGCCGCTAAAAGCTTTGAAGCGATCACCCCTGATGTGGCTGAAATGGGCTTTATGACCGCCCAACCATTAACCGTTGATGGCATTGATCTTATTATCAGCCGCTGTGGTTATACCGGCGAAGATGGTTATGAAATTTCCGTGCCTAATGATCAGGCCGATGCCTTTGCACGCAAATTATTAGCCCTTGATGATGTTGGGCCCATTGGCCTTGGTGCCCGTGACAGCCTGCGCCTTGAGGTTGGTTTATGCCTATATGGCAGCGACATTGACACCAACACCACCCCCGTGGAAGGCAATTTAAACTTTGCCCTTGGTAAAGCCCGCCGTGAAGCGCGTGACTTCCCCGGTGCAGATTTCATCATGGAACAATTTAACAATGGCCCGGCAAAATTACGTGTTGGTATTTTACCAGAAGGCCGCGCCCCTGCCCGCGCCCATACCGAAATTGTTGATGCCGATGGCAATGTTATTGGTGAAGTAACCTCTGGCGGTTTTGGCCCCACTTATGGTGGCCCAGTTGCCATGGGCTATGTTGATGCCAAGTTTGCCGCTGATGGCACCAATGTAGGATTATTGGTTCGTGGTAAAACCATGCCCGCCAAAGTGGCACCGATGCCCTTTGTCGCGCAACGCTATTACCGCAAGCCTAAAGTTTAAAAATCTGAGCAACTTTAACTGACATACATACGAGGGATGTAGAAGATGACAAAATATACAAAAGACCATGAATGGATCATTGTTGACGGTGACGTTGCCACCGTTGGTATTACTGATTTTGCCCAAAAATCATTGGGTGACGTTGTGTTTGTTGAGCTACCTGAAAATGGTGCCAGCTTTTCAGAAGGCGATGACGCTGCTGTTGTTGAAAGTGTGAAAGCGGCTTCTGAAATTTATGCCCCTATTGATGGTGAAATTACTGCTGTAAACGAAGATTTAGAAGCAGACCCTTCTTTGGTGAACTCTGACCCAATGGGTTCAGGTTGGTTCTTCAAAATGTCTATTGCCGATGCTGGCCAATTAGACGGTTTGATGGACGAAGCAGCTTATAACGACTATTTGAAAGATTTGGATTAATCACATGCGCTTTTTGCCTTTGAGTGAAAACAATCGTCGCGATATGCTTGAGAAAATCGGCGTATCTTCGATTGATGACCTATATGTTGATGTGCCCAAAGCGGCACGCCGTGACGGCCTAGTTGACCTGCCAACCCACGCCAGTGAAATGCAGGTTGAACGCCACTTTAACAAACTAGCCAGCCAAAACACCCAAGCCGGTTCGGTGCCTTTCTTTGTGGGCGGTGGCGCTTATCGCCACCATGTACCTGCCTTGGTTGATCACCTTATTCAACGCGGTGAGTTTTTGACCAGTTATACGCCTTATCAGCCTGAGATCACTCAGGGCACTTTGCAATATTTGTATGAGTTTCAAACTCAAGTCGCCAACATCACCGGCATGGACGTTGCCAACGCATCTCTTTATGACGGTTCTACTGGTTGTGGTGAAGCGGTTTTGATGGCCCGTCGTGTGACCCGTCGCAAAAAAGCCATCTTGTCTGGTAACTTGCATGGTCAATACCAAGACACGGTTAAAACCCTAACCCGCTTTACCGAAGATGAAATTCAAATTTTGCCTGCAAACCCTGCGAAACCTGAGGCCGACATTGAAGCCTTAAAAGCAGCTATTGATGATCAAACATCATGTGTTGTGGTGCAAAACCCGAACTTCTTCGGTCATCTTGTAGACCTAACCGACCTTGCCGAAGTATGTCACGCTAAAAAAGCCTTGTTGGTTGTGGTTGTGACCGAGGTTATGTCTTTAGGTGCGGTTAAATCACCTGGTGCTATGGGAGCTGACATTGTGGTTGGCGAAGGCCAATCTATTGGTAATGGCCTAAACTTTGGTGGTCCATACCTTGGTTTGTTTGCCACCAACCAAAAATATGTTCGTCAAATGCCGGGTCGTTTGTGCGGTGAAACCGTTGATGCCAACGGTGAGCGCGGTTACGTGCTAACCCTTTCAACCCGCGAGCAACACATTCGCCGTGAAAAAGCCACCTCAAACATTTGCACCAACTCTGGTCTATGTTCTTTGGCTTTCACCATTCACATGAGCTTACTTGGTCAAGTTGGCTTGAAAAAATTAGCGATGCTTAATCACAAGAAAACTGTTCAGCTTAAATCAGCGCTTGAAGCCGCTGGCTTAAAAGTTTTGAACACGGCATTTTTCAATGAAATCACCGTTGATTTAGGCAAATCAGCTGCAGACGTTGTTGATCGTTTGGCCGCAAAAGACATCCTTGCTGGTGTCCCTGCTTCGCGCTTAAACCCGAAAGACAGCACATTGAAAAACTTGTTAGTTATGGCGGCCACTGAATGTGCCAGCGATGAAGACATCGAAGCCGTTGTTTCTGCCTTAAAAGGAGAAGTATAATGTTACGTGAAGGTCGTCCTACTACTCCTGAAGCCATTGCCAATGACGCTGGTGGCATCGAAACTTTTTCTGGTAACCGTGGTTTACGCATACATGAGCCTTTGATTTTTGAAAATGGTTCATACAACCGCACTGGTGTTGATATGGAAGACGCGGGCGCGTTTGAAACCTCGCTTGGCGGAATGGACCGTGAAGAAAGCGACATCAATCTGCCCGGTTACAGTGAACCTGAAACCATGCGCCACTTCACCCGTTTAAGCCGTAAGAACTATGCCATTGATATGGGCTTCTATCCTCTGGGTAGCTGTACCATGAAGCATAACCCACGCTTGAACGAAAAAATGGCCCGTGTTCCCGGTCTTTCTGATGTTCACCCATTGCAACCACTTTCAACCGTACAAGGTTCCTTGAAGGTGATGGATGAATTATCACACTGGTTAAAAACTCTGACTGGCATGCCTGCTGTAGCCCTTAGCCCGAAAGCGGGTGCCCATGGTGAGCTATGCGGTGTGATGGCCATTCGCGCTGCCCATGAAGCCAAAGGTGACCCACGCAAATATATCTTGGTTCCTGAAAGTGCC
The DNA here is from genome assembly GCA_937126915.1 of uncultured Alphaproteobacteria bacterium. Lineage (GTDB taxonomy): Bacteria > Pseudomonadota > Alphaproteobacteria > Sphingomonadales > SMXR01 > CAKZLM01. The sequence continues at coordinate 15,453 of CAKZLM010000011.1, read as the reverse complement.
CACGGTACCAACCCTGCCACCGCAGCGCTTTGTGGCTATAAGGTGAAAGCCATTCCTGCCAATGACGAAGGCCGTGTTGATCTCGAGGCCCTTAAGGCTGAATTGGATGAAACCGTTGCAGGCATCATGCTGACAAACCCTAACACCTGTGGTTTGTTTGAGCGTGATATCATCGAAATTGCTGAAGCGGTTCACGCTATTGGTGCTTATTTCTACTGTGATGGTGCTAACTTTAACGCCATCGTGGGCCGCGTTCGCCCCGGTGACCTCGGCATTGACTGCATGCACATCAACTTGCACAAAACCTTCTCTACCCCGCACGGCGGTGGTGGACCGGGTTCTGGCCCAGTGGTTTTCTCTGACCGTTTGGCTGACTATGTGCCTGTGCCTGATTTGGTGATGTTGGATGACAACAGTCTTTCTTTGAAGGAACATGTTGAAGATGGCGACGCCAACTTTGGTCGTATGACAGCCTTCCATGGTCAAATGGGTATGTATCTGCGCGCCCTTAGCTATATGATGAGCCATGGCTCTGATGGTCTTCGCCAAGTGGCAGAAGATGCCGTTCTTTCAGCAAACTATCTGCAAGCTAGCCTTGAAGACGTGATGACTCGCGCCTTTGATGGCCCATGCATGCACGAATGTTTGTTCAGTGACAAATTCTTGAAAGACACAGGCGTTGAAACACTTGATTTTGCCAAAGCGATGATCGATGAGGGCTATCACCCAATGACCATGTATTTCCCATTGGTTGTTCATGGTGCAATGTTGATCGAACCAACCGAAACCGAAAGCAAGCATGAACTTGATAACTTCATCAACAGCATGCGCGGTTTGGCCTCTGCGGCCAAAGCAGGTGAATTGGATCGCTTTAAAGGCGCGCCATATTATGCACCACTTCGTCGTTTGGATGAAACCGCTGCTGCGCGTAATCCTGTTTTGAAATGGCAGGCGGCAGAAGCAGCTGAATAAATCAAAAGCACACTTTACATAATTAAAAAGGGCTGTAACATCTGTTGCAGCCTTTTTTATAAGAAAAACACACACTAATTGGAGAGACCTTATGGCGCTGGATGTTTTGGGCATGGTGCAAATTGGCCTAACGGTAAAAGATTTGGCCAAAGCAAAAGAATTTTATGGTGAAACCCTAGGCCTAAATTTAGCGGTTGAAACCGACTTAATGTTATTTTTCTCCGTGGGCGGCTTGCGCTTAATGGTGGGTACGGAAAACCAAGCCGGAACCGCCGGGTCGGGGGGGGCAGTTTTTTATCTTGAAACCCCGAACATTCACGAAGCCCATGATCATATCGAAGAGAAAGGCGTTCATATCCATCGCCCTCCTTTCATTGCCCACTCAGATGCAAGTTTTGAGATGTGGCTGTGTTTCTTTCAAGATGACGACGGTAATGTGCTAGCGTTTGTTGAAAGCCGCGATTTGTAAATTAAAAGTCAGCACGACACGTCATTGTCATGACTTGTTCCGTTTGAGGGTGGTGAAACGCCAGCATTTCTGCATGTAATTGTAACCGTGAGGCTGCCTTTAAGGCGGCCTCATTAGCATATAGTGGATCCCCTAATATGGGGTGCCCTATGGCTTGCAAATGCACCCTTAATTGATGCGACCTTCCGGTAATTGGGGTTAAGGAAACCCTAGTGATACCGCCCTCTTCACGCTCTAAAACACGCCATTTGGTTTGTGATGGCTTACCCACCTCATGATCAACCATTTGTCGCGGACGATTGGGCCAGTCACAGATCAACGGTAAATCAACCTCCCCTTCGCTTTCAGCAATGTACCCCCAAACACGGGCAACATAGCGTTTATCGGTTTGGCGTGCCTGAAATTGTTTGCTTAAATTACTTAGGGTGGCTTTGTTGCGCGCCACCACCATGATGCCAGAGGTTTCCATATCCAAACGATGCACGGCATGAGCCTCGCCAAATTGCTGTTCGACTCTTAATAATAAGCTATCTTTATGATCCAGCGCCCGCCCCGGCACTGACAACAGGCCCGATGGTTTGTTCAGCACCAACAGGTCAGCATCCTCATGCAGCACATTCAAAAACGGTGTTTGCGGTGGGTTATAGGTCAACATTACTTAACACATTGCTTTAAAAGAAGAAAAGCTGCAAACATTTCTGCTTACAGCTCTCATCATAATTCAAGAACACAAATTCTTATAGTTGACTTAGGGTATGTTCCGCGCTTGATACGTGGAAAGCTCCGGGGTCCTCAACATTCAAGGCTTCGACCTTTCCATTGTTTACAATCATTGAAAAGCGCTTGCCACGAAGGCCCATGCCAAAGCCAGAAGCATCCATTTCAAGGCCCATGGCTTTAGAAAAGTCACCATTACCATCAGCCAACATCACGACCTTACCATCTGCTTGTTGTGATCTGCCCCATGCGCCCATCACAAAGGCATCGTTGACACTCATACAAGCGATGACATCAACGCCCTTATCAAAAAACGCCTGAGCATTTTCAATAAAGCCCGGTAGATGCTTAGCGCTACACGTTGGGGTAAAAGCACCAGGTACAGAAAATAGAACAACCTTTTTATCAGCAAAAAACTCTGCCGTGCTAATCGGTTGCGGCCCCTGCTCACCCATGGTGGCAATGTTAATATCAGGAATAGTGTCTCCAACAGAAATAGTCATAATCAGGTTCCTCCCTTTGATCTATGGGTCCATGACCCTAATTTCACTGCACGATGGCATGTTTACGCACAAATTGCCAGTGCTGGATGATAATATTCACCTTAACTGGATGATGCAGGCAGGCGGCGTTCATAAACCCCGCCCCAGCCATCTATCATAGTGATGATAATGTCTTGGTTGCTCAAATCAGCTGCCCGGTCATAGCTTTTCCCCTTAACGATAAAGCGCACCGTTTTGCCATCTTGCAACAGTTGGCGTTGCGGTATACCAAAATGAAACCCCCCCTCACTTTCAACAATGATATCTGCACCTGAAAGGTGATTGATACCCGTAAGCTCAACCATCAAAGATTGATGCCCCACAGGACCATATACCTTTGTTTGAGTGATCTTTAAACCATCCAAAAAAGTTGATTGGGCTTTAGGCACCGCGGCAACGGCGGTCATGATGGCTTGTTGAAAGGCGCTGGATGCTGCACCCTCTTTTGCTGGGACCCTCAAATGATAATCATGGTCTAACAAGACACAAACCTTCTCACACACCATATAATTCACTTTTGCCTGCACTGTCATGGCGCGGTTTCTATCTTCCACCTCCAACGATATGGGCAATATTAAGTGATTTTCATAACCGTAAGTGGTGATGCCAAAAAGTTCAAACCGCATCGGCATAGGATAATAAGTCTCATGGTTTTTAAGGTTTTCTGATCCCTCAAAGCTGATGGTTGTGGGTTTACCAGCATCACCGGGCGAGCGCCAATAAGTTTTCCAGCCTTCATTTAGCTCAATTTCCCAGCCAAGAAAATAAGGCTCTAAATTATCTATAGCTAATCCTTGATGGCTGAAAATCAAGCGAGAGCGGCCATAATCGGTTTCTACCCAAGGGGTGGCAGCATCCAGTGCTTTTTCTTCTTGTTGCGCTTGCACAGGGATATGCGCCGCCATCATAACCAACATAAAAAGGGTGGTAAACGTGGCTTTGATCCAGCTATATCTAATATGTATAATCATACCCCATGGTATAATCATTTTTGTGAAAAAAAGCGATAAAATCCCACCTCCCTCACAGATTTTTGATAAAAAATGAGCAACAAACCTTGCCTAAAAGGGTGAATCGGCCCATCTTCATAGATAAGATGAGCTGTAAAACAATCAAAACAACAGGGTGATGTGTGTTAGATTTATCAAACCTTGAAGGAAAATTACTCCTTGCCATGCCAGAGATGGGTGACCCGCGCTTTGACCGCGCTGTGGTTTATGTCTGTACCCATAACAATGAGGGCGCCATGGGGATTGTCATCAACCATCCAGTGCAAGACCTTGATTTTCCTGATCTTATGAAGCAACTTAATATCACCGCTGCCGATGGAAAAAAGCCTCCCGAGATTCAAATTCACGCGGGCGGCCCTGTTGAAACAGGGCGCGGGTTTGTGCTTCACTCAGCCGATTATGTACAAGACACCTCCATCATAATCAGCCAAACCGTTGCTTTAACCGCTACGGTCGATATTTTACGCGCCATGGCTAGAGGTGAAGGACCGACCAACCAATTATTAGCCTTGGGTTATGCTGGATGGTCTGCAGGCCAGCTTGAAAGCGAAGTTGAACAAAACGCCTGGCTTTGTGCTGATGCTGATGATGAAATTATCTTTAAAACGCAATTAAGCGATAAATGGCCCCTTGCCATGCGTATGCTGGGGGTTGATATCACTATGCTGTCAGGATCTGCAGGGCATGCCTAGCTCTAATGATCAGAACAATAAATCTGAACAAGCAAATCAGGGCCTAAAACAGTCGCAAAACCGCTTTAAGTCTAGTTTTTATTATCTGATTGGTACAATCTTCTTTATCATTGGTTTGGTGGGCATTTTTGTGCCCTTACTGCCAACCACCATTTTTTGGATCATTGCAGCGGTGATTTTTGCAAAGGGCCACCCCCACTTGCGTGATAAAATTTATCAATGGCCGGTCATAGGGGAAACCGTGTCCAGTTTTGTTGAACAAGGCTCCATCAATGCGAAAAGCAAGCGTATTGCCATTTTGGGTATTATCACCATTGGTGGCTTGTCGCTTTATCTAAGCCAGCCCTCAGACATGGTCATGGGGGGAACATCCACGCTTTTATTGATCGTGATGATTTATATCTATACCCGCCCGGAAAACAGCGACTGAAGGCTAGACAAATCAGACAACGTACCCGTTTTACCTACAGTAGCAACTGATAGGGGGCCGCTTAAAAGCCGTTTACCAATACGTTGCATGGCCTCTAAATCTACCTGATCAACACGCTCAATTAACTCTTGCGCGCTTAAGGGACGACCAAACAGCAGCATTTGACGACCCAATTGCTCCATCCGTGATGAGGTACTTTCAAGCGACATCAACAAACCAGCCTTCAGTTGGGTGCGGGCGCGATCCAATTCACGTTGCTCGCAATTGTCCATCAGTCGATAAAGCTCTTCCGCTATAACACTGGCGGCATCTTGCACCATGTTAGGGTTAGTGGCGGCATAAATGCCAAATAAGCCACTGTCGGCATGGGATGATGAAAACGAATAAACATTATAGGCAAGACCACGATTTTCGCGAATTTCTTGGAATAAACGCGATGACATGCCGCCGCCTAAAATGGTTGAAAACACCTGCATTGCATAAAAATCAGGGTCATTGAAGGCAATACCCGGCAGGCCAAGGGTAAGGTGCAATTGCTCTAAAGGTCGCTCGACCCGCATTTCACCGCCTTTATAAAGGCCTAGTTGATAATCAGGATTACCCGCTTGTGGTATATCTGAAAATGTTTTGGTCACCAAATCAACCAACATTTGATGGTCAATATTACCACTGGCCGCCACAACCATGGCGCCGGTTTTATAATATTTGTCTAAATAATGGGCTATATCGTCACGGCTAAAGCCCTTAACGCGATCAACTGTTCCTAAAATGGAACGCCCTAAGGGTTGGTCGGGAAAGGCAACCTCTTGTAAATTATCAAAAACCAAATCATCAGGCGTGTCGATGGTTTGATTGATCTCCTGCACGATCACTTCTTTTTCTTTGGCTAATTCTGCCTCAGCATAGGTAGAGTTTTGAATAATATCACCCAATACATCCACAGCTAAGGCCACATCTTCCTTCAAAACACGGGCTAGATAGGTGGTGTGTTCACGACTGGTAAAGGCATTCATGTAACCACCAACGGCTTCAATCTCTTCGGCAATGGCTAATGAAGATCGACGTTCAGTACCCTTAAAGGCCATGTGCTCTAAAAGATGTGATAAGCCATTTTCTTCAGCCTTTTCATAGCGCGCACCAACATCAACCCACACCCCGATAGAGGCGGTTTCGACATGTGGTAACGGGTCGCTTACAATGCGCATACCATTTTCAAGCGTGGTAATAGAAACAGCCATGAAATAAAAACTTTCTTAAACTTTTGGGCGGGTAAAGAAACGTTGCACCATCCACACCATAAAAATGATGGTTAAGACAGCCGCTAAGCTAAACCATGTTAGCATATATTGCAGATGATTGTTGGGAATATCTACCCTGACCTGTGCCGGCAAATATCCCGACACAACGGGCGACCTTAAGGTTAGGTAATAAGGCGCTGGCTGATCCAACCCTTGCGATTGCAGCATATCAACAGTGTCTCGGGTAAACCAAATGCGTGTCCCAGCAGAGGGGTCTGCCGCACCAAAATGTGGCTTAGCTGAAAATCTTAACGTTGCCGTGATATCTTGCCTCGAAAGGGATAATAGATCGACGGCTGCAGGACATACCGTGATGGTGCGTCGATCACTATCTAAAGGAACATCGCTGCTTAAAAAATCAGCCTCGGGTCGCCAACCAAGGTTAAGCATCGCAACTGAATTGGTTTCAGAAACGATTACGGCCTGAAACACATAATACCCAATATCACCCTCCAAATTTTGACCAAACACACAAACAGGGGCGTAAGGGGCAACTTCAACCATGGTGAATTTTGTCAGGAGATATTCATAGTCCGTGCTGCTAATGGCTTGGTTTGACAGTCTCACAGGTGTTGATCGCATGTTATAATCAATTTTGGCAAGCAGGGTTTCTTTTTCCACCAACCGACTGGCCTGCCAAGTGCCAAGGGCAATCAATATGGCCATACCCAACAAATAAACCACGATCGCCACCGACAAGGGGGCACGCTCAGGCATATCATCATGTTGATTTGATGGATTGTGATCAGTCATCTTTCATCACCTTCGCCTATGGCTGTTGACTTTTCTTCAACCCCCTCACCAGCATTGTGTTTATAGCTGGATGCAATGAAAAAGCCTTTAAAAGGCGGCAATAAAGCAAAACTTAAAATGAGAATGGCAGGCAGCCAAACAACCATATGAACCCACATCGGGGGTTGATAAGACACTTCCACAAAAAGCGCTGCAAACATCACCAAAAAGCCCACCACAAACATGATGAAAACGGCCGGGCCATCATCGGTATCAATGGCTTTTAAATCATATCCACAACTGGGGCATGTCTCATTAACCTTAAGATAAGCCTGATACAGCTTACCTTTTTCACAATTTGGACAACGGCAAAGAAGCCCCGCCTTGAGGGGCGAAGCTTCTTCACGAATTGAGTTGTTTTGATTGTGTTCGGTCATTGAAATCCGATCAGTTTCTAAACGCTAAGGCTTATTGGCCCCACCAGTAAATAGAAACAAATAGGAACAACCAAACCACATCTACAAAGTGCCAGTACCAAGCAGCAGCTTCGAAACCAAAGTGCTGTTCAGTGGTGAAGTGACCTTTATAGGCACGGATCAAACAAACAAGTAGGAACAAGGTACCCACAAACACGTGGAAACCGTGGAAGCCTGTTGCCATATAGAATGATGCACTATAGATGCTGCCAGCAAAACCAAACGGTGCAACCGCATATTCAAACACCTGGAAACCAGAGAAAGTGGCGCCCAAAATAACCGTTAACCAAAGGCCCTTTTTAAGACCATCACGGTCACCTTCTAACAAGGCATGGTGAGCCCAAGTAACGGTGGTGCCTGAAAGCAATAGGATCAGTGTGTTCACAAAGGGAATGTGCCATGGGTCAAAGGTTTCGATACCTTCAGGTGGCCACACGCCGTAACCCGCACCCGCAGGACCATTCATCATCCATTCGCCCATTTCCTGTGCTTTTGGTGCCAAGGCGGCATCAAAATAAGCCCAGAACCATGCCACGAAGAACATCACTTCTGATGCGATGAACAAAATCATGCCATAACGCAAGCCAATTTGTACTGTTGGTGTATGGTCGCCTCGTTCAGCTTCCATAACAACGTCAGACCACCAGCCATAGAAAGTGTATAAAACACCCGCAAAGCCAGCGAAAAAGACAAAGTTCATAAAGGGCGTATCATGCATCCAAAATACTGCACCCAAAGCCATAATGAACGCAGATACAGAACCTACGAACGGCCAACGAGAGGGCTCTAGCAAATGATAATCGTGATTTACAGCACCAGCCATCGTTCTTCTCTCCTAAACATTGAGCAGATCTCTCTGCCCGACTACACCCCTCCGTCGGGGCCCCTCATTATTTCTCGTCTTCCAACAAAAAGAATGTGTAAGACAAACTCATATCTGTAACGTCATTTAAACCATCGTCCTCAACAATTTCAGGATCGATGTAATAAGTTACAGGCATCTGAACGCGTTCCCCCGGTTGCAAAATTTGCTCGGTGAAACAAAAACAATCAATCTTCATAAAGTAAGACCCAGCCTTATGTGGTGTCACATTAAAGCTAGCCGTACCTTTAATAACCTGGTCGGTTGGATTATAGGCCTCATAAAAAGCCAATCCCTGTTCGCCAATTTTCAAGGTTTGGCTCGCTTGAACAGGTTTAAATTCCCATGGCATATCGCGGTGCGTGCTTGACGTGAAAAACACCTTTATCTCACGGTCCAAAACCGGAATTGCCGTGTTATTTTGATCAGCGATTTGGGTGGTACCACCATAGCCTGTTACCTGACAAAACAATTGATAAAGCGGCACCGCTGCATAAGCAACACCCACCATCAGTGCTGGCAGTAGCAATAGTCCCACCAAAAAGCCATTATTCTTTGAATTGGACGGTGCCGTATGCATTAAGACGCCCCCCCAATTTTAACCATGGTCACAACCGCAATCAGAACCACAAAAAACACCAAAACGCCGGCAAGGGCATAATTGCGGCTTTTACGTTCTTTATGCATTTGTGTTGGATCTTGTGTCATTAAATCATTCCCATAATAAGCTTTTCAACAGCCAAAGTTGCGAACAATAAGAACAGATACAAAATCGAAAACTTAAACAAACTGCGGGCAGCAACATCACCCGTGCCGCGCCACACTTTAATGGCACCCCATAAGAATACCAAACCTAAGACACCTGAAATAGCGCCATAAGCGACACCTGCAAAGCCCATCACATATGGCAGCACACCAAGGGGCGCCAATAAAATGCTGTAGGCCAAAATATGACGACGGGTGCTTGTTTCACCAGCCACCACAGGCAACATAGGAATGCCAACGCGTTGGTAATCATCACTCATAAACAGCGACAAAGCCCAAAAATGCGGCGGTGTCCAGAAGAAAATTATCGCGAAAAGAACCCATGCTTCCATCGGCATGGTTCCGGTAACAGCGGCCCAGCCAATAACCGGTGGGAAGGCACCAGCCGCACCGCCAATAACAATATTTTGGGCGGTGGAACGCTTCAGCCACATGGAATAAACCACGGCATAAAAGAAAATTGTAAAGGCCAACAAGCCAGCGGCGGTCCAATTAATCAATAAGGCCATCATGGTAACCGAGGCGATGGATAAGAATATACCAAAGCCCAGAACCGAGCCACGATCAATTTCACCAGCAGGGATCGGACGTTTTTGGGTACGGGTCATGACCTTATCAATGTCTGCATCGTACCACATATTAAGGGCACCAGAAGCGCCTGCACCCAAGGCAATACATAAAATAGCGGTAAAGCCTAAAACAGGGTGGATGGTGCCGGGGGCCAATAAAAGACCCACCAAGGCAGTAAAAATTACCAACGACATAACACGTGGCTTAAGCAAAGCAAAATAAACCGAGGCAGAAGGATACGGCATGTGATCCTCTGTCGATAGAATATCCAGCGCCGGATTAACTCCAGCGCTGGTATTCATTGATATTGTGTCTGCTTTTGTCACAGTGTCAAACTCGCTTTCAGTTCACTTGATCGTACTAATTACTTAATACGTGGCAAGTCGTTGAACTGGTGGAATGGAGGCGGTGAAGACAAAGTCCATTCCAACGTGGTTGCACCTTCACCCCACGGGTTATCTGGGCATTTCTCACCAGCACGCAGAGTTCTCCACACAACAAACATGAAGATAACCACGCTTAGCAAGGTGATCAAAGCGCCAACAGATGAGATATAGTTATAATACTCATACTGATCAGGGTAATCCACATAACGACGAGGCATACCTTGTAGGCCTAAGAAGTGTTGTGGGAAGAAGATCAAGTTAACACCAATGAACATTACCCAGAAGTGAATCTTGCCCCAAAGTTCAGGATATTGACGGCCAGACATTTTGCCGATCCAATAATAGAAACCAGCGAAAATGGCGAACACTGCACCCAATGACAATACATAGTGGAAGTGAGCAACCACATAATAAGTATCGTGCATGGCTTGGTCAGCACCAGCATTTGACAAGACCACACCTGTTACACCACCGATGGTGAACAGGGCGATGAAACCGATGCTGAACAACATTGGCGTGGTGAAACGGATCGAACCACCCCACATTGTCGCAATCCATGAGAAGATTTTAACACCAGTTGGTACCGCAATAACCATCGTAGCCGCTACGAAGTATGCTTTCACATCAACGTCTAGACCAACAGTATACATATGGTGAGCCCACACGATGAAACCAATGAAACCAATAGCAACCATCGCATATACCATGCCCAAGTAACCAAAAATTGGCTTACGAGAGAAGGTAGAGATAATGTGCGAAACGATACCAAAGCCCGGTAAGATCAAGATGTATACTTCAGGGTGACCAAAGAACCAGAACAAGTGCTGGAACAAAATAGGGTCACCACCGCCAGCTGGATCAAAGAAGGCCGTGCCAAAGTTACGGTCGGTCAACAACATGGTGATCGCACCAGCCAATACAGGCAATGACAATAGAAGCAAGAAGGCAGTGATCAACACAGCCCATGCAAACAATGGCATTTTGTGCAGGGTCATACCCGGTGCGCGCATGTTAAAGATGGTTGTAATAAAGTTAACCGCACCCAAAATCGACGAAGCACCAGCAACGTGCAATGATAAAATGGCAAGGTCAACCGCTGGTCCAGGGGCCCCTTTGGTAGATAGCGGCGCATACATGGTCCAACCACCACCAACACCGTTAAAGCCTGCTGGACCTTCCACAAACATGGAAAGGAACAACAACATAAAGGCAGGTGGCAATAACCAGAATGACACATTGTTCATTCGTGGGAAGGCCATATCGGGCGCACCAATCATGATAGGAACGAACCAGTTACCGAAACCACCAATCATCGCTGGCATTACCATGAAGAATACCATGATCAAGCCGTGTGCAGTGACAAGGACGTTAAATAAGTGATAGGCGGCATCTGCATTATCCCCAGTTAGGGCAGTTAGCACTTGCACACCAGGTTCAGCCAATTCCCAACGCATAAGGAATGAGAAAAAGCCACCAACCAAACCAGCGAAAACCGCAAAGATTAGGTACAAAGTACCAATATCTTTATGGTTGGTTGAATAGACCCAACGAACCCAACCGGTAGGGTGTTCTTCGTGATGGTCAGCGTTTGTAGCAATCGTATCAGCCATGCTTAAAAACCTTTCTTAACTCTACCGATTATTGCGCAACAGCCAAACGGCTGTTTGCAGGTTGACTGTTAGAAGCATAAATTGTCTTAGCACGTGCCAACCATTGTTGGTAATCAGCTTTAGACACAACTTCTACAGCGATAGGCATAAATGCGTGATAAGGGCCGCAAAGCTCTGAACACTGGCCATAATAGGTGCCAACTTCACGAGCCTTGAACCATGTTTCGTTGGCGCGGCCAGGAACCGCGTCAATTTTAATACCGAAAGATGGGATGGTCCAAGCATGCAATACGTCAGATGCTGTCACGATTAATTTAACCGTGGTGTCTACAGGAACCACCACACGGGTGTCTGTTTCTAGCAAACGCTGCATTTCGAAATCTTTATTGTTACCAATCATACGTTGGATACCAGCTTTGGCTTCAGCAAGGTCAGATTCGTTGCCTTTATCCCAGTATGCTGATGGCACCATGGTCGAATCATACATCAAACCATCTTCGCCAATATATTCATACGTCCAGTACCATTGGTTACCAGTGGCTTGAATAACCATGTCAGCCTCAGGCACAACATCTTGGAAATAAAGCAAACGGAAGCTTGGGATACCAATGATCACCAAGATCACGATTGGAACAACGGTCCAAACAACCTCAATAAAGATATTATGGGTTGTTTTCGATGGCGTTGGGTTTGCTTTTTCACGGAAACGGAACATTACGTAACCAATCAAACCTAACACAAAAATGGTGATAACCGTGATAATTGGCATCAAAATGCCATCATGAAAATCGGTGATTCGATCCATTGTTTCAGTAACACTTCCTTGGAATGTGATACCGCCATCAACAGGCTTACCAACACCGTCATCCGCTAATGTAGCTGCGGTCAGGCAAAACAGCCCTGTAAAAAATGTAGCCGCAGCGGACAATGCCTTCTTCATAAACATGGTCCCTCTTACCTTCTGTTTTCAGCGCACCCCCCTCGGGCGCGCAGCCAAATCGGGAAAACCCGAAACCAATGTGTTTCAATGCTTTATCGCCACTGTCATCGCATGATCTTATCCAATGATAATCCCAAAGGGCAACGAGACACAGCGCAAGAAACACGTATTTGGAACGAGGTTATATCAGAATTCACGGTTGTAACAAGCCCTCAATGGCAAAATATGACGCTTTTTCTTATAAATTTTTATGGTTTAGCACCATTCAAAGTCATTTTCTTGTCGCAAAACCACCTCAGGTGGCTTTCGGGCTAGCATTACTCGGGTGTTCAACGCCGAAAGATATTAATTCTCAGAAAGGGTTTGACCCCATGGCCCATAAACCAATATCTTATGAAGACCGTATAAATAATAAAGCAACCTGCCTGTTACAGTCACCCACCATGGGAAACAGGTGGAAATTGCTGCTTGAGGAGTTTTCGTATTATGTCTGACCAAGGCCCGGCTAAAGAGATTTTTTTCACAAACGGCGGATTAGACGAGTCGCGCCTAAAAGCCATTGTGGCTGACACTTTGTCAGGCACCGATGATGGCGAGCTGTATCTTGAATATGCTCAATCAGAAAGTCTGGCGTGGGATGATGGTCGTTTAAAATCGGCCAGTTTTGACACCACCCAAGGGTTTGGGCTGCGCGGTGTGGTTGGGGAATTAACCGGATTTGCCCATGCCAATGACATGTCAGAGGCCGCCATCAAACGCGCCGCTGAAACCGTCAAAGCGGTAAAAGCCGGCTACAGCGGCACTTTGGCAGATAGCCCACGTGCCACGAATCAACAGCTTTATGTGCCCAACAACCCGATTGATGAGGTTGCTTTTGACAAAAAAATCGCGCTTTTAAAATCAATTGATGAATATGCTCGGGACAAAGACAGCCGCGTTCAGCAGGTTAGCGCTAGCATGTCAGGTGAGTGGCAAGTAGTTTTGATTCTGCGTGGTGACGGGCAAATTTTAACCGATGTACGCCCCTTAGTGCGTATGAATGTCAGCGTCATCATGGGCGATGGCAATCGTCAAGAAGCGGGTTTTCAGGGCGGCGGTGGTCGTTTTGGCTATTTTGACTTTTTCCAAGATGATAACTGGCAAAGCAATGTCGATGAAGCCATTCGCCAAGCTGAGGTTAATTTACGCAGTGTGCCTGCCCCTGCTGGTGAGATGGATGTTGTTTTGGGTAATGGCTGGCCCGGTATTCTATTGCATGAAGCCATTGGCCATGGTCTAGAAGGTGACTTTAACCGCAAGAAAACCTCAGCCTTTTCAGGGCTTTTGGGTGAGCGCGTCGCCGCCCCCGGTGTCACCGTGGTGGATGATGGCACCATCCATGATCGCCGTGGCTCCTTAACTATTGATGATGAAGGCACTCCCACGGAGGAAACCGTCCTCATCGAAGACGGTATTTTGAAGGGGTACATGCAAGACCGTATGAATGCCCGCTTAATGGGCATGAAACCAACAGGCAACGGACGACGCCAATCGCATGCTCATGTTCCTATGCCACGCATGACGAACACCTTCATGTTAGCGGGTAATGATAACCCTGATGAAATTGTCGCAAGCCTTGATGATGGCATCTACGCGGTAAACTTTGGCGGTGGTCAAGTTGATATTACATCGGGTAAATTTGTCTTTAGCTGCACCGAGGCTTATCGTGTGAAAAACGGCAAAATTACCGATCCTGTTAAGGGTGCCACCTTAATTGGCAATGGCCCAGATGCCCTTAAAAAAGTCACAATGATCGGTAATGATTTGAAATTAGACACAGGTGTCGGCACCTGTGGCAAGGGTGGCCAATCGGTTCCCGCAGGCGTTGGTCAACCAACTTTGCGCATTGATGGTCTTACTGTTGGTGGAACGGGATAAACATTATTATGGGGAGGATTAAATGATTGAACGCAACAAACAACTCGCACGTCACGCTCTGCTTGGCCTGTTTACGGCGAGCTCAATCTTTGCTTACTCCCATACTTTAGGGGCAGGTGAATTTAAGAATATTAATTCTGCCAACGCCCCTCTACCTGCTAATATCCCCACTGATCTTACTGTTCAAAGCCTTAATGACCAATTGATTTTAGAGCATGACCTATATTGGAAAGGCTTTCATGTTGTCACCTTAGAAACCACCATTAATTTGGAAGGTCGCAGTTATAAAACAGAAATGTCATGGCGCACGCGCGGCATGCTGTCACTTTTTGTGGACGGCAAAACCACCGCCCAAGCGATGGGAGAATTTGATGAAACCATGAATATATTTGTCGATAAATATCTCTCCCAAGGGCAATGGGGTGACAAAGAATATATTCGTGAAATGGCTTATGATGAAAATGGAAACCCCACTATCATCCAAGATATTAACCCATGGGCCAATGACGACGACGATGATGAAGAAGTTGCCGAGCGACGCAAAAAACGCCGTGACAAACGCCGCAACAGTCGCCGTAAAACCGTGGTTGAGCGCATTCCTGTACCAGAAGACTTAAAAGCCAATCCTGACCCTATCAGCCTTGCGCTTGTAACGCTTTTAGAACCATCGCGCATGATCAAATCAACCAAATTGGCCAGCAGCAATGATGATATAGCGCCGCTAACGGGCCGTGAATTTCATTCTTATGATGGCCGCCGCACGCTTTCCTATGAAATTGGCTGTCAAGGCGAGGTGGACAAACTGAAAAAATCATCGCGCTCACCGCATTATGGTGAAAGCTATGCCTGCACGGTAACCGGCAGCCCAACCGGCGGCTATAGAAAAGAAACCGTGATCAACACCCGCACCAATGAGGTGATTAAAACTGAAGGCGGCGAAGAAAACACCGCGCAATTATGGTACCTTCCAACCCAAGACGGCACCTACATGATCCCCATTCGCGGCAATGTCGAAATGGAGCAAGGTGAAATTAGTCTTTATCTTAAAAGCGCAAATAAACAACT
>CAKZLM010000010.1 GCA_937126915.1 uncultured Alphaproteobacteria bacterium | reverse complement strand
ATCGCAACATGTCAGGCGGTATTGTGGCCTTACACAGCGGCTGGAAAATTTAAGCTGGATCATCACATTTTATGGTTAAAGCCCTTAAATATAGTTGGAGATTGATACGCGTTGCGCTTATTTTGGCGCGCTTTAGGGCGCTGTTTTTTCTTGATTTGGTGAAAGACAAAAAACCCGCCATTGGCACCTTAAAAACCTTTCTTTACCTGTTCACTCCTCGCAAAGCTGGAACCCGCAAATTAAGTGACGGTCAACGCCTTGTGATGGCCCTAACACGCCTTGGTCCTGCCTATATTAAGCTTGGGCAAACCCTGGCCACCCGCCCTGACATGATTGGCGACGAAATGGCAGGCGACCTTTCCAGTCTGCAAGATCGCTTGCCCGCCATTGCTTTTAAAAACATTAAAACACCCCTCGAAAATGCCCTTGGCGGGGCCTTGGAAGACTTTTATCAATGGTTTGAGGAAGACGCGGTCGCTGCCGCCTCCATCGCGCAAGTGCATAAAGCCAAAACAACTGAGGGTGTGATGGTGGCCGTAAAGATATTAAGACCCGGCATTCGCGTTGCCATGGCGCGCGACATTGAAGCCTTTCATTATTTTGCCAAGCTTATACAAAAACATGTGCCGCAAGCACGCCGCCTTCAACCGCGCCGCGTTGTTGCCTTGATGGAGCGCACCATCCGCGAAGAATTGAACCTTGCCCTTGAAGGCAAGGCGGCGGATGAATTACGCCACAATATGCAAGATCAACAAGGTTACCGCGTGCCCAGCATTGACTGGCTTCGCACTGGCCCTGATGTTTTAACCTTAGAATGGATTGATGGCATCCCGTTGCGCAATCATCAAGCGCTTGAAGCCGCTGGTCATAATCGTAAATCCTTGTCAGAAAGGGTAATCACCGTGTTTTTGACACAAGCCATTCGCGATGGCTTTTTCCATGGTGACTTGCATCAAGGCAATTATTTTGTTGAACCCGATGGCACCTTAGTGCCCATTGATTTTGGTATCATGGGCCGCTTGAATGAAGAAACCCGCGAATATTTGGCGAAAATTTTATGGGGCTTTCAACAGCAAGATTATTATAAAGTGGCCGATATTCATTTTGAAGCGGGCTATGTACCACGCGACCAAGACCGCGATGCCTTTGCCGAGGCCTTGCGCAAAATTAGCGAGCCGATCTTTCAAAAAGCCATTGAAGATATTTCCTTTGGCGATTTGATGCGCAACCTGATGGCCACCACCGAGCGTTTTCAAATGCAAACCCAGCCGCAATTGCTGATCCTACAGCGCACCATGGTTATGGCAGAGGGCATTGCCCTACATTTAGATCGCCAAGCCAATATGTGGGAGTTGTCGCGCCCAACTTTAAAAGCATGGGTTATGACGCAATTGAAAAAGGATAACCCACTGTTTTGGTTCATCCAAATGCTGTTTGACCTGCTCACAAACCTTGCCCAGATGATGCCTGATTTTGTGCAAAAGCTATTGGCACACCTGATTGATTTTTTAAAAAAGATGGTGCCCAGCCCCACCGCACCCGCATGATTGCTTCACAGACTATTTGACACTAACCTTTATGGCCTATAGAAAGGCCTTGAATGAACTGGGCTCCGGTCAAAGAGCCCCCAATTGGGAAGCACCATAAAGATGTTACATGGTAAACGCATATTATTGATTATTGGCGGCGGCATCGCAGCTTATAAAGCGTTGGACCTGATCCGTCGTTTGCAGGATCAAGGGGCATCTGTGCGGGGCATTTTAACCAAGGGCGGTAGCGAATTTATCACCCCTCTATCGGTGGCTAGTTTAACGGGCGACAAAGCCTATACAGACCTATTTGATTTAACCGATGAGGCCGAAATGGGCCACATTCGCCTATCGCGCGAGGCGGACTTGGTGTTGGTGGCCCCCGCCACCGCGGACCTGATGGCAAAAATGGCGAACGGCCTGGCCAATGATTTAGCCTCAACAGCTCTTTTGGCAACTGATAAGCCTGTGATGTTATGCCCTGCGATGAATGTGGAAATGTGGGACAAACCCGCCACACAGCGCAATTTAAAAACACTGCTGAGCGATGGTGCTACAGTCGTTCCGCCGGGTGAAGGCATGCTGGCTTGCGGTGAAATGGGTGCGGGTCGCTTGGCAGAGGTCAGTGACATTGTCGAGGCTGTGATCAAGCATTTTGGGTCAGAAACCAAACCTCTTTCTGGCCAGCTTTTCATTGTAACCGCTGGTCCCACCCATGAAGACATTGATCCCGTGCGTTATATCGCCAACAAATCATCGGGCAAACAAGGTTATGCGCTGGCTGAGGCCCTTCGAGATTTCGGCGCAAAGGTTACATTGGTCAGCGGCCCAACTTCGCTGTCGGTGCCTGAGGGGGTGTCTTTTGTGGCTGTCAGATCAGCCCGTGACATGCTAAGCGCAGTTGAAGCGGCCCTGCCCGCCGATGCCGCCATTTGTGTCGCAGCCGTGGCTGATTACCGCGTCGCGGATCAAGCTAATCAAAAATTAAAAAAGGGACAAAGCGACTTTAGCCAACTAGCCCTGATTGAAAACCCCGACATTTTAAAAACCATCAGTCAAGTGGGGGCAAATCGCCCAACACTGGTAGTGGGCTTTGCCGCTGAAACCGAAAATGTCCTGGAAAATGGACAGGCAAAATTGGCGCGCAAAGGCTGTGACTGGATTATCGCCAACGATGTTTCGCTGCAAACCAATGTTATGGGCGGCGATGAAAACAGCATTATCATTATCAAAAAAGACACGTATAAAACTTTTGATAAAATGACCAAAAAAGATGTTGGTAATTTGCTAGCAACACATATAAAAGACTGTCTTATTAAGTAATTATTTTCACCACAAAGGGTTCTCTTATGCAATCTGTCTCGATTGAATTAAAACAATTGGAACATGGCCACGGCCTTAATATTCCGTCTTACGAAACGGCCCAAAGCGCTGGTATGGACTTACCCGCTGCTGTAGCAGAAGGTGAAGAAATCACTTTAGAACCCGGTCAACATGCCCTTGTTCCCACTGGTTTTGCCATGGCTTTACCCGCGGGCTATGAGGCACAAGTGCGCCCACGTTCAGGCCTTGCCGCCAAGCATGCGGTAACGGTTTTAAACACGCCCGGCACCATTGATGCTGATTATCGTGGTGAAGTTAAGGTTATCTTAATCAATTTAGGGCAAAAACCCTTTAAGATTGATCGAGGTATGCGCATTGCCCAAATGGTGATCGCGCCTGTTACACAAGCAAGCTGGATTATCACCGACCAATTATCCGAAACCGATCGCGGTGCCGGTGGTTTTGGGTCAACTGGTGTCTAGATATAACAAAACTCATCAAGCAAACACTAAAACTAAAAAAGGTTACATAATAAGTATGTTTAAGTTCTCTAAAAAAATGATGTACGCCATTGAAGTAGTACTCGACATTGCCAGCTCAGAAAATAGCAAGCCCTTACAATCCCGCGATTTAGCCAAGAAAAACGACCTTCCTGAGCGTTATTTGGAACAAGTGATGCAGCGCCTTGTGCGTGCTGGCATCTTGGTTGGTGTTCGTGGTCCCCGCGGCGGTTACTTATTGGGTCGTGAAGCGGACCAAATCACCATCGCTGAAATCGTTGAGATTGTTCTAAAACTTGACCAATCAAAAGGTGATATCTTAGAAAAAGCACCACACACCACAGGTGCCATCGCATTGGCCCCTTTGATGGACGAGTTTAACAGCATTATCATGGGCCGTTTGGAAGGCTTAACAATTGAAAAATTGTTGAACCAACACCAAGAAAAAGACGAGCGCGCCGCCGCTTAAAGTCTATTTAGCTTTTTGTTGGTGATTGAATTTATCACCGCAATCTATTAAAAAAGAAACGTCCCTTTGCCTGAAGGGGCGTTTTTTTATGGGGAAACATCGGTGCTAACAGACCAACAATTAGAACGCTATGCCCGCCATATCATCTTGCATGAGGTGGGTGGTCAAGGCCAAAGCAAATTGCTTAACGCTAAAGTTTTGGTGGTCGGCGCTGGTGGTTTGGGTTCGCCTTTATTAATGTATCTGGCCGCTGCTGGCGTTGGCACCATTGGCATTGTCGATAATGATCATGTCGCCCTATCTAACCTACAACGTCAAATCATCCACCCAACCAACGCCCTTGATCAACCAAAAACCGCCAGTGCCGAGAATGCCCTGAACGCCATTAACCCCGAGATCACCATCAACTGCTATCCGGTTAGATTAAACGATCAAAATGTTGATAAGATCATGACTGATTATGACATTGTTGCTGATGGCTGTGATAATTTCACCACCCGCCTGATTGTTAATGCTGCCTGTGTTAAGCACCAAAAAACATTGGTCTCTGGAGCCCTTAGTAAGTTTGACGGACAGGTGTCCGTATTTGCCCCCCATAAAAGCCGCAAGGGCGATAAGCCGCTGCCCTGTTACCAATGTTTTGTGCCAAGCGTGCCCAATGACGAGGCCACCAGAACCTGCGCCACCGAAGGCATTTTAGGGGTGATAGCCGGGGTTGTGGGCACCCTACAAGCCACTGAGGTAATCAAAGAAATATTAGGCCTTGGCGACAGTTTAGCTGGACATATTTTAATGTATGATGGCTTATCCAGCAGCACGCGTAAAATTGCCCTACCCGCTGATCCTGCCTGCCCAATTTGTGGTCAAAAGTAACCATATGCTTGACCGTTAAATTGAAAATCAGCATAGTAGACTAATCATAATCATTATGGGGACACACGCTTTTATGAGCCGCTTTATTGTAACTTTTGCCTTGATTCTTTTGTCATTTTCCACGGTTCAAACCGATAGCGCCTTTGCCCAAGCGTTGGATAAAGGTCAGGCCGTTGTTGGCGAATCTGGTCTAACCATTCCGCGCTTTGTGTCCATTGATACTGATAAAGTTAATATGCGTACAGGCCCTGGCGATCAATACCCCATTCTATGGGTGTATCAACGCAATGATCTGCCTTTGGTTGTGACGTCAGAATATGGGCAATGGCGTCGTGTTCGTGACTTTGAAGGCACCAGCGGGTGGATGCACCGCGCCCTTTTATCGGGCGAGCGCACCGCCATCGTGACAGGCTCTGTTATTCGCAATCTTTATGCCGAACCCAATCGCGGTTCTGAAATTGTGATCAAAGCCCGCCCCGGCGTGGTTGCCCCTATTTTAAGATGTACCAAAGGTTGGTGCCAACTTAACATGGCAGGCCGTGAAGGCTGGCTGCCAGAAGGCCACATCTGGGGCACTTTCACCAGTGAGCTAATCGAAGAATAAATCGCATATCCTTAAAACTCGATTGTTAGGCCTAGTTGTGGGAAGGTTGTGAGACCCTGCTCAAGCAATTCGCCTGTTCGGGGGCTAAAGTCACTGCCATCGACATTTTTGCGGGCCAGCACATTGACCACATCTACAAAGGCAATAAGCGTGGCACCGCCAAAGGTGCGGCGATAATCAACCCGCACATTAAGGGTTTGGAAGCTTTTGCTGCGGCCCGTTTTGCGGGCTGTTATTTCTTTTGAGGCACGAACAAATGTAGGATCATTGAAAACGTCTTGGTGTAAAACATAATCATCACTTGGCAGGCCAGAGGCAATGTTATATTGCGCAGCAAAGGCCCAACGGTCATTCAGTTCATAATTAACCGTAAAACCAGCCCAGTGAGGGCGCGAAAATTCAGCCGGCAAATAAGCTGCTGCCTGATTGGCGCGGCGCTTGGTTTTAGCATAAGAATAGCGCGCCGTTGCTGACCAATTATCACTAAAACGTTTCGAGAGCACCGTATCAAAACCCGCGGTCCAACCATCACCATCATTGGTTAAGAATCCCGTGCCACGATCACCCGCCTCGTTTAGGATTAGATTGCTAAGGTCTTGATAATAACCCTCCACCAACACTTTATAATCGTCGCCAAAATAATGGGTTAGCCCCAAGCTAGTTTGCCAACTGGTTTCGGGTTTTAGCGAAATATTTGCGGGGTTTGCCGCCACTTCTAAAAGGCGCGGATCTTGGTCATAACGCCCAGCGGTAAAGGAGAGAGTGGTAGCCGCCGCCGCTTGCCATGTTACCGACAGCCTTGGGGAGATGGCACTATAATCCAGCAATTGGTTATAGTTAACCCGCACACCTGGGCGAATGGTGATCTGATCAAAGCTGAAGGATTGATCCACATAAACCGCCCCATCAAGCGAGCTTTCATCCAAACGGGCATTAAAGGTTTCAGGCCTTAAAACGATATATTTCTGGTCGGGCGAGGCGCGAAAATCGCTTTGGTCATAGACAAATTGTGCATAATCACGGGCCACCGATTGGGCAAAATCAAGCGAGACATGCTCAACCTCAAACCCCGCACGGAAGGTGCCAAAGCTATTCAGTTGTTGATAATCTGAGCGCCAACCAAAGGCTAATTCTTCCTCGCTGGAAGATAGAATGTCAGGCTCAGTCACCAAATTATCCAAATTAACTGGATCAGGTGAGCGTTCAGGATAGGCCTCACCCACCAGCGTTTTATCATCGGCAAAACGGCCATAAAGTGCATTTTGCCACTGCCCTGATTGACCAACCAACGATTCTAAAACAATACCGAACAAGCCTGTATCCAAAGACTGATCAACCAAACTGGCGTCTTCATAATTGTCTGACGCTAAAGCGTTTTCAGCATCGCGGGTATAGCTTTCAGGCGTGTAAATCGCCAATAATTTAACACGGGTGTCAAGATTTACTTGGGTGGTGGATTTGATAATGATGTCGGTTAATTTGGGTGCACCGATGGATTTTTCACCAATGATTTTGAACAATTGCCCAAAATTATAATAACGCGCCGAAACCAACAGCCCCGTGTCTTCGGTTCCCGCCATCGGGCCATCATACAATAATTCCGCCCCTGCTAAATCAACCTTCACACTGGTGAAAGGGTCGGCGCGGTTACCATCGGCCAGCTCTAAATTCAGAAACGATCCATTGGCACCGCCATAAGGAGCACCCCAACCGCCAGCAGCAAACTCAGCCGAGCCAACAACATTTTGCCCAAAGATAGAAAAACGGCCACCGCCAGCAAGGTCATCTTCCTCGCCCAAAGATTGATCAAAATGCACCAAGCGATCATACGGAATACCGTCGATCAAAATGAGATTGTCGCGCGGTCCACGCCCACGCACCGAAAAGTTTGAGAACTCCCCCGTTGACTGAACACCGGGTAGAGAGTTTAACCCTCGAAAGATGTCACCCGCCGTGCCAGGGGCGCGACGTATGTCTTCACGACTAAGGGTGGTTTGCGACAGGCTGCCCAAATCTTGCCCGCGGCCTTGTTCCGCCGTCACGACAATTTCATCCAATTGGCCGCTGTCGGGTATTAAGCTAACATCTTGAATGATGGTTTTATCCATACTTAGACGCACACGATATGCACCAAGGCGATATCCTGATTGCGTCGCGTTTAGGGTTGCAGTTCCTTCGCCTTCAATAGTGAGGGTAAATTCCCCCGCATCACTGGTTTCAACAGCTTGGCTGCTGCCATCATTTAAGCGCACCACTATTGAGGCATTGGCCACCGGCCGCCCCGTACTAGCATCGCGCACGATGCCGCTAACGGTGGAATTTTGAGCCAAAGCCACCCCCGATACCGACATCATTGCCATCACCAAACTAGAAACCAAAAAACGCTGCATGACTTAATCCTTGTTTATACCTTTAAAGGTCATACGCAAATCATACGCTATCCGATTGATTAAGCACAAAAAAAGCGGGAAAAATCCCGCTTTTTTCAGATACTTTAATAAGAGCAAGCCCTAATCGCCCGTCATGATGCGGTCAACCAATTGCTTAACCGTTGGCACAAAACCGTTGGAATAGAACGGGTCCTTGGCAAAGTTAAAGGCAGAATGGCCAGCAAACATCAAATTGTTATCAATGTCACCACCGTGGGCGATGTCCATCAAGGTTTTTTGAATACAGAAGCTGCGCGGGTCAGCCTTACGACCGGAAGAGTTTTTCTCATTATCGGCCCAGTTAGAAAAACCGCACATGCTAAGGCAACCCATACAATCAACCTGATCTTTGCGAATATCATCACGTTTTTCAGCGTCAACAAACACCATGGTTTCATCAGGTGTTTTCAGGCCTTCAGTGAACCCTAAACGCATCCATCCCTCGGCCTTTACTTTTTCAGCAAGGCTGGTGAAAATAGTGCGGGCACGTTCGCCATAGCTTAAGGGCTCAGAATGCTCATCAGTTTGTTTGGTGCTGAACGAAATTTGACGCTTTGAGCGCTCATAAAGCTCTTTCAAGAAAGAGTTTTCAACCGCCGATGAGAAAAAGCCCGTTGGTGAGAAGCGATGCAATTTCACTTCACCTGGTTTCAAAGTTGGTAATTTATCTTTCCAGCTTTCTGAGATAGGGCTTTCTTTAGTTAATAAAGGACGGGTACCAAATTGGAACATGATCGGACCCAATTCTTCATTGTCGATCCAATCTTCCCAATCACGCAAATACCAAACGCCACCCGCCATCACAATGGGGGTTTCACCCAAACCAAATTTTCGCATCATTTTGCGCAATTCCAAAACCCGTGGATATGGGTCTTGTGGTTTCAAGGGGTCTTCTTTGTTAGACAAGCCATTATGACCGCCTGCTAGCCACGGATCCTCATAAACCACCGCGCCTAAATAATCGGCACATTTTTGATACGCGCGTTTCCACAAGGCACCAAAGGCACGGGCAGAAGAAATAATTGGATAATAATAAACACCGTATGATGAGGCAATTTCAGCCAAACGGTAAGGCATACCAGCACCACAGGTAACGCCGTTTACCATGCCACGGGTTTTGTCCAAAACGCCGTGCAAAATGCTTTCAGAGCCACCCATTTCCCATAGCACGTTGATGTTCAACGCCCCTTCGCCATTGGATAATTCATGGGCCTTTTGAACCTGCGTTACGCCACCCTGAATGCCATATTGAATAAGCTCTTCATGACGTTCACGACGGGTTTTTCCCTGATACACCTGAGGGATAATGTTGCCATCTTCATCATAATGATCAGCATTCACAGCTGAAACCGTGCCGATGCCACCTGCTTTCGCCCATGGACCAGAACTGGCACCAGATGACACAGCAATACCCTTACCACCCTCAATCAGGGGTAATACTTCGCGTCCACCTACTTTTATCGAATTTATTTTTTTCATTTAATACTCCACTTTCCAACCTCTGTTGGCCAACCATTGTTGGGAAATTGCGGCTGCACCTTTTACCCTATAGCACAGCCACAATTAATGGTTCCTTAATCGCGACGACCACGACGTGGCTTATCACCGCGAGGCTGACGAGGAGGACGTGTATCTTCCAACTCTTCACCTGTTTCTTGGTTCACAAGACGCATAGAAAGCTTCACTTTACCGCGGTCATCAATGCCAAGGACTTTAACTTTAACAGTGTCACCTTCGTTAATGATATCGGTTACTTTTTCAACGCGCTCTGGAGCTAATTCAGAAATATGAACCAAGCCATCGCGTGAACCGAAGAAGTTCACAAACGCGCCAAAGTCAACAACACGAACCACCTTACCATCATAGATAACGCCTACTTCTGGATCGTCGGCAATGCCTTTAATCCAAGCAACCGCTTCATCAATGGCTTTCTGGTCAGATGAGGCAACTTTGATGGTACCATCGTCTTCGATATCAACTTTTGCACCTGTGGTTTCCACGATCTCACGGATCACTTTACCACCAGTACCGATCACTTCACGGATCTTGTCTTTGTTGATTTGGAATGATTCAATTTTCGGCGCATGCTCAGACAAGCCCGTGCGCGCACCTTCAATTGCTTTATTCATTTCATCCAAGATGTACAAACGACCGCCGTTGGCCTGATTAACCGCTACTTCCATAATTTCGCGGGTAATGCCCGTGATCTTAATGTCCATTTGAAGGGCGGTGATACCTTTGGTGGTACCGGCAACTTTAAAGTCCATGTCACCAAGGTGATCTTCATCACCCAAAATGTCAGAAAGAACAGCAAAGTCGTCACCTTCTTTAATCAAGCCCATGGCAATACCAGAAACAGGACGCGCCAATGGCACACCGGCATCCATCATCGCTAAAGATGAACCACACACAGACGCCATTGAAGACGAACCGTTTGATTCAGTGATCTCAGAAACAACGCGAATGGTGTAAGGGAATTCTTCTTTGGTTGGAAGAACCGCATGAACACCACGCCATGCCAACTTACCGTGACCAATTTCACGACGACCAGGGCCCATAAAGCGACCAGCTTCACCAACAGAATATGGCGGGAAGTTGTAATGCAACATGAAGTTTTGCTTCTGCATGCCCAAAAGCGTATCAACCATTTGCTCGTCATCGCCAGTACCCAAAGTGGCAACCACTAGGGCCTGCGTTTCACCACGGGTGAATAAAGCAGAACCGTGGGTGCGAGGAAGCACGCCAACTTCAGCCTTAATGGCACGAACGTCAACGGTGGTACGGCCATCAATACGCTCGCCCGTTTGAAGAATGTTACCGCGAACAATTTTCTTCTCTAGCTTTTTCAACAAATCGCCAAGAAGGGTTGCTTCAACCTCTTCGTCATCAGCAAACGCTTCAAATACGGTTTCTTTAACCGCAGCAAGTTTCTGCGTACGCTCTTGCTTGTCGATGATTTTATAACCATCACGCAAGCCAACCTCAGCCATCTCACAAATTTTGTTATAAAGATCAGATGTGTCAGCTTGCTCAGGCAGATCCCAAGGTTCTTTGGCACAATCTTCAGCCATGTCGATGATCATGTCGATCACAGGAGCCATTTGCTCATGACCAAAGGTTACCGCATCAAGCATAACGCTTTCAGATAATTCGTTGGCTTCTGATTCAACCATCAAAACAGCGTCTGAGGTACCCGCAACGATCAAATCAAGGTCGGTGCCTTCCATTTGTTCAATGGTTGGGTTTAGTACATATTCGCCGTCAATGTAACCAACGCGCGCGCCACCAATTGGCCCCATAAAAGGCATACCAGAAATGGTAAGGGCTGCAGACGCACCAATCATCGCAACGATATCAGGGTTGTTTTCCATGTCGTGTGACAACACAGTACAAATAACCTGAGTTTCGTTTTTAAATTCTGAAGGGAATAAAGGGCGCAACGGACGGTCGATCAAACGACTGGTCAAAGTTTCATTCTCCGTCGGGCGGCCTTCCCGCTTAAAATAACCGCCAGGGATTTTACCGGCAGCATAAGTTTTTTCCTGATAATGAACACTTAACGGGAAAAAGTCCTGTCCAGGACGAATAGATTTAGCAGCAACCGCTGTACATAAAACAGTGGTTTCGCCATAGGTTGCCAAAACGGCACCATCAGCTTGACGAGCAATGCCGCCTGTTTCTAACGTTAGTTTACGACCACCCCATGTGATCTCTTTTTTCGTAATATCAAACATATCTTTACCTTTTAAACACCCACTTCCAGTTTTGTCATACCTTATCAAGAGACCCCATTGCCGCTTGATCGAAGATGGGCGCGCGGATCATATCCGCCAATTTCACAAAAGTGGCCTATTCCACTTTCAATTCACGTAACTAATACAGACAGCCTATAACATGCTAAACCCGCTGTTACTAGGGCTATTCAGGGATATTCTGGGGATTTCCGTGAATTTCACAATATTGTCACATGCCAAAGCCCAAAACAAAAAAAGCCGGGCACATAGCCCGGCTTTTCGCATCAACAATTCGTCATTATTTACGAATGCCAAGACGCTGAATTAAAGATTGATAGCGTGCTTCTTCAACCTTCTTCAAATAGTCTAGCAAACGACGACGTTGGTTTACCATTTTAAGCAAACCACGACGAGAGTGATTATCTTTTTTGTGCGTTTTAAAGTGCTCAGTTAACGTTCTGATGCGATCAGTTAGAATGGCAACTTGCACTTCTGGGGAACCTGTATCACCGTCTTTGGTGGCATATTCCTTAATTAGCTCTTGCTTACGCTCAGCTGTAATCGACATCGTCTTCTCCTTAAATTTTTTAAGCCAAGGGCCTAAAGATTGAAAACACGCACGGGCTTGATCAAACCGTCTTCATATTTGGCGATAGCCAATAACTGTTGCTCAAACAGCAGACGAATGAACCCATACTTTTGGTCGGGCTGAGACAAATCATCGGTGCGTTTAACGGCATTGCCGTGGCGAACCTTTGTTGCCTCTGCTTCGGTTAAGGCCAGCGCCGGGATGTCGTCCAGCGCGGTCATAACGGGAAGCACCCATTCATGAGCGGGCGCACTATTACTCAATTGTTCAGATTTTTCCAGTGAAATCGCACTCTTTAGGTCAAAAGGCCCTACTTTTGTGCGCCTTAAATCGCGAATATGGCCTGCTGACCCTAATTTACGGGCAATATCCCGTCCCAATGAGCGAATATAAGTGCCCTTGCCGCACATCACTTCAAACAGTGATTCGCCCTGATCATTGTCGCCAAGATAGGTCAGATCATGAATTTCCACCGTACGCGCTTTCATCTCAACCTCTTCACCTGCACGAACCAAATCATAAGCACGCTTGCCATCAATTTTAATCGCTGAATAGGCCGGTGGAATTTGTTCAATAGCGCCTAAAAAACTGGGTAAAATATCGTTGATTTGCTGTTCAGTTGGACGCACATCACTGGTGACCGTCACGTCGCCTTCCAAATCGTCGGTGCTGCGCTCTTCGCCCCACACCAATTTAAATTGATAAACCTTACGCGCATCGGTGACAAACGGCATGGTCTTGGTAGCCTCACCCAAACCAATGGGTAAAATACCCGTTGCAAGAGGGTCAAGGGTGCCACCGTGGCCAATTTTTAGGGGTTTTAAAAGATATTTTAAGCGCCGCACCACATCGGTTGAGCCAATGCCTTGTGGCTTATCAATGATGATCCAACCATCAATTTTATTGCCCTTTTTACGCCGCGCCATGAATAAGCTTACTCTTCTTCGTCGCCATCATTGGCTTTAGGGGCGGATGAGATATCTTGACGGACATGGGCCGATGCCAACAGGTCATTCACCTTACCCGCTTCATCAAATGAAGGGTCCAATTCAAACCGCAAGGCGGGCAAATATTTCATATGAACCGCCTTTGCCAATTGTCCCCGAATATAGGCAGAATTGCGTTTTAAGGCGGCCTTAATCACATCTTTTTTCTCACCACCAAGGGGCAAGAAATAAACCGTTGCATTGCGCAGGTCTGGGCTGACCTTCACCTCGGTCACAGTGACAGGTGTTTTGATCAAATCATCATCTTGTACATCGCCACGCATTAAAATTTGCGATAAGGCATGGCGCACACTTTCACCCACTCGCAACAAACGCACGCTGCGTCCACCTGATTGATTTTCCTTAAATCGAGACATGTGATTTTCCTTTAACGGAAAAGGCGGGCCTGATGAAAGCCCGCCCTCAAATAACCCTGATTAAAAGCCCCTTATAGGGTACGAGCGCTTTCAATCAATTCGTAAATTTCAAGGTTGTCGCCTGCTTTCATATCGGTGAAGTTTTCTAAGGTCAAACCACACTCAGTACCCGCGCGTACCTCAGCCACATCATCTTTAAAGCGACGTAGGTTGGTTAAGGCACCTTCGTATACCACAACATCGTTACGGGTTAAGCGAACCTTAGCATCTTTCTTAACAACACCTTCGGTGACAAACACACCAGCGGCTTTGCCCACCTTACCAGCGCTGAAGACATCTTTAATTTCACCATAGCCAAGAACATTTTCTTCGACCATTGGTGCCAAGCGGCCTTCCATACCTTCTTTCACAAAATCAACCAAATCATAGATGATTGAGAAATACTGGATCGGCACACCGTCACGGTTAGCATGCTCACGGGCCTGTTTGTTGGCACGCACGTTAAAGCCAATGATCGGCGCATTTGATGCAGACGCCAAAATAACGTCAGATTCAGTGATACCACCAACGGCACCATGAATGATACGGGCTTGCACTTCATCATTGCCCAGTTTTTCAAGGGCGCCATGAATGGCCTCAAGCGAGCCTTGTACGTCAGCCTTAACAACCAATGGAAACTCTTCCGCTTGGTTTTCTTTCAAGGCTGTGAACATTGCTTCAAGTGATTGCTTGTTACCACCACCAACACGGGCGTTTTTGGCTTGGTTTTGACGATACGCGGTAATTTCACGGGCACGGGCCTCGTTTTCAACCACGGCGAAATCATCACCCGCCGCTGGCGTACCGTTTAGACCCAAAATT
The DNA here is from genome assembly GCA_937126915.1 of uncultured Alphaproteobacteria bacterium. Classification (GTDB taxonomy): domain Bacteria; phylum Pseudomonadota; class Alphaproteobacteria; order Sphingomonadales; family SMXR01; genus CAKZLM01. The sequence continues at coordinate 23,744 of CAKZLM010000010.1, read as the reverse complement.
TCAACTGGTACTGATGGACCCGCTGAATCAACTTGTTGACCATGATCATTAACCAAGGCACGCACCTTACCCCATTCGTTACCGGCAACAAAAATGTCACCAACGCTAAGAGTACCGCGTTTCACCAACACGGTTGCCACAGGGCCACGGCCTTTATCAAGCTGGGCTTCAACCACCACACCTTCACCATTACGGTCAGCATTGGCTTTCAATTCCATCACTTCGGCTTGCAACATGATCATCTCTTGCAGCTTATCAAGGCCAGTGCCTTGCTTGGCAGAGATTTCAACATCAATAACATCACCAGAATAGCTTTCAACCACCACTTCGTGCTGCAACAACTCTTGACGAACACGATCAGGGTTAGCGCCTTCTTTGTCCATTTTGTTGATGGCAATAATCATCGGCACTTTGGCTTCTTTAGCGTGGCTGATAGCTTCAATGGTTTGAGGCATGATGCCGTCATCGGCAGCCACCACCAAAATAACAATGTCCGTTACCGAGGCACCACGGGCACGCATCGCCGTGAAGGCTTCGTGGCCTGGCGTATCAAGGAAGGTCATTTTCTCACCACCCGCCAAGGTTACTTGATAAGCACCGATATGCTGGGTGATGCCGCCTGCTTCGCCCGCAACAACGTCAGTTTTGCGCAGGGCATCCAAAAGCGAGGTTTTACCATGGTCAACGTGGCCCATTACAGTGATCACAGGAGCACGTGGGTCCATGTCTTCTTCGTTGTCTGCCTCACCAAACAAGCCAACCTCAACGTCAGCATCGCTTACACGCTTTAATTCGTGGCCAAATTCAGCCACAACCAATTCAGCAGTATCTTGGTCAATTACTTCATTGATAGTGGCTAAAACGCCCATGCCCATCAAAAACTTAATAACGTCTGTGACCTTTTCAGCCATACGGTTTGATAATTCTTGAACCGTGATCGCCTCAGGCACAACCACTTCGCGTTTTTTCTTCTGCTTTGGCTTATCATCACCATGCAATTGACGCTTTTGCTTGGCTTGGGCGCGCTTTAATGACGCCATTGAGCGTTGACGATAACCTTCATCACCGTCAAAGGCGCGGTTAACCGACAATTTGCCACGTCGGCGATCATTAGGGTTACGCACAACCTTAGAGGCTTTTTTCTTAGCGTCTTTTTTGCGGCGTTGATCTTCTTCATTTTCACGGCGCGCATCAAGAGCGCGTTTAGCCGCTAATGTTTTAGCGGCATCGCTATCTTTTTTGCTGGTCTCAGCCGATTTTTCTTGCTTGGCTGCTTCCGCGGCTTTGCGGTCTTCCGCTTCTTTTTTCTTGCGGGCCTTTTCTTGCGCGGCTTTTTGGGCAGCTTCTTCTGCTAGGCGGCGGGCTTCATCCTCAGCCACCTCTTCTTCTGTTTTGGCTTTTGCCTTAGGCGCATCTGCTTTTGCAGGGGCAGCTTCTTCCGTCTTAGCAACAACCTGTGGCGCTTCTTCACCCGCTTCTTTAGCAGCGGCAGCGGCGGCAGCAGCGGCAGCTGCTTCTTTTTTCTTACGCTCTTCTTCAGCTTTTTTGCGGGCTTCTTCTTCAGCCTTACGCTTGGCTTCATCAGCAGCGGCTTGCTTTAAGGCTGCAGCACGTGCTTCATGCTCGGCATTGGTCAGCGTTGTTTCTTTTTTCTCAGCCGCACCGGGCACCTTCAAAGAAGTTTTAGGTTTCGCCGTTGAGGTTTCAACTGCTGGTGCATCAGCACCATCTTTTTTGAAAATGCGACGCTTTTTACGCTCAACAACAACGGGCTTGTTACGGCCCTGACTGAAGTTTTGACGTGGACGACCACTGTCACCACCCTTGTTCAAGCCAAGTTTGTTGGATCCTAATGTCAGTTTGCGATCTTCGCTCATACTGCCTCTTGCCTTCAGTCATGTTCACGGTTGCCAATAACCGTTTTAATTTAACTCAATTCTCTCAATTAAGACACAGAATTCTCTCTGAACTGCGATAATCGCTGTAAATCCAGCCAAAACCGCCCTTCTGTTTGAACTCCTGTCCAAGCCAGAAAAACCACTGTTTCCCGACCCAAAGATTGCGCCAACTGATCGCGGCTAAACAACCGTACCTGTGGCAAATCTTTTGCTGTGTGACGCGCCAAATTAAGCAAGGATTGCTCGCTATCCTCTGCCGCATCATTGGCAATGATAAGGGCGCTTGCCCGACCATTTGCCAGTGCTTTTTTGACCTTTTCAAAGCCAGGGATCAGCATCCCTTTTTTGCGCTCTAACCCAATTTGGGATAGGCATTTGCGCTGAAGCAACTCATCAATCATTAAGGATAACGGTTTATCGCTAACCTTAATGGGCCCGGTTTTAAAGCCGCGCGCCAAGGGTGATGGCCACTTTTTATCGGCCTCGGCTTTTTCCAACAACGCCTTTGACGCTGTTATCCAAACCCCTCGACCAGGTAATTTTTCTGCCAAATCTGGCACCACAACCCCTTCGGGGTCGATCACCAAACGGATCATTTCTCTGGTGCTACGCTCGGTGCCAGTTAACTGACAAGTACGGGTCACACTCTTTGACATAATCCGTTTGGTCCAATCTTCTAGACAGGGCGATTAGGCCTCGTCTTCGCTTGCAGCTTCACCTTCAGCAGCCTCAGCCTCATCAGTCGCTTCTTCTGCGGCTTCTTCTGCGGCTTCTTCCGCTTCGGTGATCCAACCCACACGACGACGGGCTTCCATAATCACCGCTTCGGCATCTTCCTCAGCAATGTTAAAGGCTTTTAAAACGCCATCTTCTGGTGATGTTAACTCGTCAGCCGCATAACCAGCAAAGTCTTCCATGGTTTTGACACCATCTTCACCAACAGCAGCCATCATTTGGGCGTTTAAGCCCAACTCAGCCAACTCGTCAGATACACCAAGTTCTAGGCGACGCTCTTCCGCCTCACGTTCGGCAGATTCAATGGCATCGGTTGCACGTTTTTGCAGTTCCGCTACCAAGTCTTCATCAAAGCCTTCAATGCTCATCAATTCAGATGGCTCAACATAGGCTACTTCTTCAATGTCAGAGAAACCTTCAGCCACCAACAATTGCGCCAATGTTTCATCAACATCCAAGGCAGCAACAAAGTTTTTGGTCAAGGCATTAAACTCTTCTTGACGACGCTCTGATTCTTCCGCCTCAGTCATGATGTCGATGGTCCAACCCGTAAGCTGTGAGGCCAAACGAACGTTTTGGCCACGACGACCGATCGCCAAGCTTAACTGATCATCAGGCACAACAACCTCAATACGGTTACGGCTTTCATCCATCACCACCTTCACAACATTGGCTGGGGCCAAAGCGTTTACGATAAAGGTTGCTGGATCAGCAGACCATTGAATGATGTCAATCTTCTCGCCTTGCAATTCATTAACAACCGCTTGAACACGGCTACCACGCATACCCACACAGGCGCCTACTGGGTCAATCGATGAATCGGTTGATACAACGGCAATTTTAGCGCGGCTACCCGGGTCACGAGCAACAGATTTCACCTCGATAACACCGTCATAAATTTCCGGCACTTCTTGGGTAAATAATTCTTTCATAAATTCTGGGGCAGTGCGTGATAAGAAAATTTGTGGACCACGGTTTTCGCGTCGCACATCTTTAATAAAGCAACGCACACGCTCGTTTTGGCGCATATGTTCACGCGGGATCACTTGGTCACGGCGCATGATGGCCTCGGCGCGACCCAAATCAACGATCACGTTGCCATATTCAACGCGCTTAATCATGCCAGAAACAACTTCACCAACACGATCTTTAAATTCTTCATATTGACGCTCACGCTCGGCTTCACGTACTTTTTGAACAATCACTTGTTTGGCCGTTTGCGCACCGATGCGGCTATAATCAATTGGCGGCAGTGATTGGGCAATAAATTCACCTATTTCAACGCCTTCTTTATCCAATTGCGCTTCTTTTTGAGTGATTTGAGTGGCATGGTTTTCAACATGCTCAACCACTTCCAACATGCGGAACAAACGAATGTCACCGTTTTTACGATCAATCTGGGCACGAATTTCATTCTCAGCGCCATAACGGGCACGAGCCGCCTTTTGAATGGCTTCTTCCATTGCTTCAAGCACAATGCCTTTATCGATGGATTTTTCACGCGCAACAGCGTCTGCAATTTGCAAAAGCTCTAATCTGTTCGCACCAATCGCCAGCACCATATGTCATACTCCGATTTGCGGGCCATGCCCGACTTGATTTGTCAGTATCATCGCAAAATAGGTTTTAGCTCAAAAGCTGATCTTTTTGCGATGCCTTAATTAAGTCATCTGTAATAACCAATTTGGCTTTTTGAATATTGCTAAACTCAATATCAAAGTCACCTTCTTGGGTGGTGATTGAAATCACCGCTTCCGTCACCTTGGTCAAAGGGCCTTTAAAGCGGCGTTGACCATTAATAGCTTCGGTGGTTTCTAGTTTTATTTCAAAACCAGCAAAACGCTCAAAATCTTTGACCCGTGTTAAAGGGCGGTCAAGACCTGGAGAGCTTACTTCTAATACGAAATCACTTTTAATCGGGTCTTCCACATCCAAAAGGGCAGACACCTCGCGCGAAACCTTGGCACAATCATCAATAGAAATATTGCCATCAGGCCCTTCGACCATAATTTGCAACACCGCTTTTTGCGCACCCATGACAGCCACACGCACCAATTCAAAACCAAGGTCAGTGACCACAGGTTCAATCATATCATGCAGGCTTGGGTGTTTTTCCAAAATCATTAAAGCACGTTCCTTAAAAGCAATTTCTCATCATTCCAATGATAACAAGGGTCCTAATAACAAAAAAAGCGGGCTCTCGCCCACTTCCACATCATCATATTAGAATCATGAAACTGTGCGCAAACTACAGCCAAATAGGCAGAGAATCAAGTGTTTTATCATGGGGCTAATTTAAGCCCTATTTGGTGCGCGCTAATCGCTTAAAACGTAGGTAAACAGGGATGCCGTCTTTGGCTTTTTGTTCATAGCGTGTTTCGGGCCAATCAGCTGGGCTTTTACGCCAATCATCCGGACCTTCTGCCATCCAAACAAAATCATCACGCAGGCTCATTTGCAGCATGGTCCAGCGGGCATAAACAGGATGATCCGTTCCAATGCGCAGTTCGCAATTATCTTTTAACAAACGGGCAAACAGATCAAGGTTTTCTTGGCTGACAAAGCGGCGTTTTGCATGGCGGTTTTTGGGCCATGGATCAGGGTGCAATAAAAAGGCACGACCAATGCTGGCCTCAGGCAGGGCTTTCATAACATGGCGAGCGTCGCCTTCATAAAGGCGAATATTATCGCGTGTGTTTTCATCAATCTTACCCAATAAGCTGGCAACACCGTTTAGATAAAACTCACAGCCAATCATGCCTGTAGTCGGGAAATGTTCTGCCTGCCAATAAAGATGCTCGCCCTTTCCAAATCCAACCTCAAACCAGTAATCCGTGATCTCTTTTGAAAATAAATCGGCTGGGTTGATCGTCTCATCCATCTCTTTAGCGGCAGGGACGCGAATTTTTGGCAACAAGGTTTCAAGCAACTGCTCTTGGCGTTGCGACATTGTTGGGCCTTTACGGCGGCCATATAAACGCTGCGGATTCTCAGGCGTGGCGCTTTTTGCACCTGTAGAAGAAGATGGTGATGATGGGTCAGACGACATGAAACGACACTCCTAAAAGTGAAAGGGAGAGGATTGCGCCTCTCCCATCCTTGGATCGTTTCTTTAGAATGCCTTACGCAAGGCGTCAACCAAATCTGTACGTTCCCATGTAAAGTGACCATCTTCCGTTGGGGTACGGCCAAAGTGGCCATAGGCAGATGTGGCTTTATAAATTGGGTTGTTAAGCGCAAGGTGGGTACGAATACCGCGCGGCGTTAAGTCTACCAATTCTTGAAGAATTTTAGAGACGCGCTCTTCATCAACATTACCAGTTTCATGCAAATCCACATATACCGACAATGGCTTAGAAATACCAATGGCGTATGACAGCTGAATGGTGCATTTTTTCGCCAAGCCAGCTGCGACAACATTTTTCGCCAAATAACGAGACACATAAGCAGCAGAACGATCAACCTTGGTCGGATCTTTTCCAGAGAAGGCACCGCCACCGTGCGGCGCTGCACCCCCGTAAGTATCAACGATGATTTTGCGACCCGTCAGACCCGCATCACCATCAGGGCCGCCAATAATAAACAAACCTGTAGGGTTTACGTAAAACTCTTCATCTGGGCACATCCAGCCTTCTGGAAGAACAGCTTCAACCTTACCGCGGACATATTCCCGCAGTTCGTCACCACAGAAATTTTCTTTATGCTGGGTCGAAACCACAACAGATGCGGCACCAACAGGCACACCATTTTCATAGCGCAAGGTTACTTGGCTTTTAGAATCAGGCTCTAAACCCGGTTGCGCACCCGAATGACGGTCTTTTGCTAAATTTCGTAATATTTGATGCGAATAATGAATTGGCGCTGGCATCAACACATCGGTTTCATCGCAGGCGTAACCAAACATAATACCTTGGTCACCAGCTCCTTCGTCTTTATCTTCACCGCTATCAACACCCATGGCAATGTGGGCTGATTGTTCGTGCACATAACATTCAAATTCAGCGTCTTTCCAATGGAAGCCCTCTTGAGCATACCCTATTTCTTTGACCGCTTGTCTTGCCACACCTTCTAGGACATCTTTTGTAATACTGGCAGGGCCGCGCACCTCCCCCGCTAACACAATGCGGTTGGTTGTCACCATTGTTTCAACGGCCACACGGGCCTCAGGCTGTTGCGATAAGAAGATATCTACTATGGAATCCGAAATGCGATCAGCAACCTTATCAGGATGCCCTTCAGAAACAGATTCACTGGTAAATAGATAATCCTTTAAAGCCACATTACGTCTCCATTGAAAGTATATAAAGAAATGTTTATATTGTTATGAATTCCTATATCATTGTCTTTGGGAAAGAACAATAAAAAAACTCATCCGGGTCGCATTTAGCCCAAAGACAAAAAAAATCGGGCACAGGGCCCGACTTTCATTAGAATTCTGTTTCAAAGGACTTAATCGTCAGCAGAATTACCCACTGCCTTAACCAGCTCAAACATGCGTTTGCGCACTTTAGGGTCAGTGATTTTATAATAGGCACGCACCAATTCTAGGGTCTCGCGCTTTGATAACTTATCTGATTCAAAAGTATCCGCTTCTTCGCTCATGCCTTTTTTATCAGTTGCCATCACATCTGGCGCTTCTTCGAAAAAGAAGCTGACAGGCACATCAAGAATGCGGCCTAGACGATAAAGACGTGATGAACCAATTCTGTTGGCACCGCGTTCATATTTCTGAATTTGTTGGAATGTTAATCCCAGAGCATTACCAAGCTTTTCTTGGCTCATGCCCAATAATGTTCGACGTAATCTAACACGTGATCCTACGTGTACGTCGATTGGATCTGGTTTAGATATCACAGTTTTGCACCTTTTTTATATATGTTTATATAATGTTTGTATGGGTTTTTCCCACTTATATTGAATGTGCCGAATATTTATCACGTCAATATTTTGATCATTTGATAAATATTTGATGACCTTTAACTTACGAACCTTGGCTAATCTTTTCAGGCACATAATAGTAATATCAATAAATCCTAATGAACTACAACTAAAAAAATGATAAATATGGTAATATTCTCGAATATAGCGTGTCAATACTGCGATTATGCAAATGACTTAAGGGGAAGTCTAGCGTCCCTTGTTGATTAAGCGGGATATGTTTCTCAATGCTACCAACAGCATTAATTTTGGCGCTAATGCCTGTTCCTGCCACCCTGACCAGAGGAAGACCTTGCTCAATAGCCCGCATTCTTGCCATCGCTAAATGCTGCCATGGGCCGCCTGATGATCCAAACCACGCATCATTGGTCAGGTTTAACATCCAACTTGGGCGGGGGCCATCGCTTGGCACCACCTGATCGGGGAAAATCACTTCATAACAAATGAACGGACTAAAGGCAGGCAAACCATCAACTTTTATAGTCTCTGCCCCGGGGCCAGTTGAAAAATCAATGCCCCCCTCGGTTAGCTTTCGCAAACCAATTAAAGACAACAACCCCCGAAAGGGTAAATACTCACCAAAGGGCACCAAATGCGCCTTATCATAGGTGGCCGCGATACTGGCTTCTGGATCAATAACATGAAGGCTGTTATAGGCGGCTGATAAGCGACCCTGCTCGCGCTCGTATCTTAGCGCACCGCTGATCAATGTCGCACCTGCCAATTGGGTCATTAAATAGGTGCGTCGCACCGGCTGTTGGCTGATAGGGTAGGTTAAACCTGTTTCGGGCCATATTACATAATCGGGACTTAAATCACCATCCTCACCCTCGGTGGGTTGGGTGGAAAGGCTAATATAATCATCAAAATGTTGTTCGCGAAGGTCAGGCCGCCATTTGTCCCTTTGGGCAATATTAGCTTGCACCAACCGCACCATGGCGCCGTTTTCAGCGCGGGGCAGGTTCTCATTGTGAAAGGATTGGATGCGATGTTGGCCCCACGTAAATGCCGCAACAAAGAAAAGGGCAATAACGCCCATAGGCAGCTTGATTGCTTTTGAAGGTGACCATAACAAAAACATGAGGCCCCCTAAAAACGCCGTTAGATAATTCAACAAGCCATTCCCACCTAGTGCCGCCAACTGACCAAAGCCCCAATCAACCCACATTAAACCAAGGGGGTTCCATGGAAACCCTGTGAAGAGGGTGGCACGCAGCCATTCCATCACACCAACCAGCACCATGAAAAGCCAAACATTCCACCAGCCGACACGGCGGAATTTTACGAAGGCCCCTCCAACCAAGGCCCAGTAAAGCGCCAATACCGCCGTTAAAAGCAAGACAGCCACTGGCCCCAATGCAGCAGGTACTGCGTCTTGTTTGAAAAAACTTTCAGCAATCCAATACAGGCTGCTAATATAATGTCCCCAACCAAAAAACCACGCAGCCACGGCGCCTTCTTTCAACGACGAAGCCGTGATCAAAGCGAGAGATAACAGAGCAAAAGCAGGGATGGCGGAGAAAAACCAATCAAACGGAGCAAAGCTGAACGATAATAACGCCCCAGATATAACCAATAGCAACCGCTGCTTTAAGGGCGATAAAGATTTAAACACTGTGACCCATTGTTGCCCCATTACGATAAATCTGCCTGAGGAATTAGTCATCTATACTATCAACACGTTTGACGGAAATTTTGGTCAAACGGCGCATATCTGCCTCGATCACGGTAAAATCAAAGCCCGCTTCATGGCTAACGGTTTCGCCCATTTTTGGCACACGGCCCGCTAATGAAACCACCAAACCACCCACTGTTTCAATATCATCGTCGCGGTCATCTGGCAGCAAGTCGGTATCAAATACCGATTCAAATTCTTCAAAATCAAGGCGCGCATCCACATGCCATTCATTCTTGCTAACTTTATGCATGGCGGGAATGTCATCGTCATCGTGTTCGTCTTCAATGTTACCGACAATTTGCTCGATCAAATCTTCAATGGAAACCAAGCCATCAGTGCCGCCATATTCATCAACAATAACCCCCAAATGGGTACGGCTTTGCTTCATACGCTTTAAAAGGTCAGGCAATTTCATAGAAGGGGCCACAAATAAAACCGGGCGCATCAATTTGTCTAAAGGCATTAATTTATCCATGGCAATATTTTCAGCCACACACTTGACCACATCCTTCACATGGATCATGCCAGTGATATCATCCAAAGTGTTACCATAAACGGGAATGCGAGAATGGCTGGCTTCTGAAATTAAATCGACCAAATCGCGCATGGTGGCCTTATCGCTGATGGCAATAATATCAGCACGCGGCACCATAATTTCATCAACCCGTTGATCGTCATATTTCAACACATTCATCAACATGGATCGTTCGTCATGCCCCATATCGGTCAGATCAGCGCCACCTTCATCATGTTCCTCAATGACCTCTTCAAGGCTTTCTTTTAAAGAACCCTCTGCACGGCCAAAGCCCAAAAATTTCATCAGCCCACGGAAAAATCCACCAGAATTTTGGCCTTGACCAGCCTGTCCCGCGTTAGGGGAAGATTGACCCGAATTTTGATCCGACACATCACTCATTTCATGTTCCTGTTGCCCTATCCCAATCTCCTATCTCGCGATGATAAGGATCGGATACGCCTAACCGTCTTAAAATTGTTGTTTCCACTTGTTCCATTTCTGCTGCATCTGCATCGTCAATATGATCATACCCTAGCAAATGTAACAAGCCATGGATAAGTAAATGCATATAATGATGCTCAAAAGATTTACCATCTCTTTTTGCTTCAAGTTGCACAGTTTCTAAAGCCAACACAATGTCACCCAAAATTATAGGCTGTCCTTCAAACCATTGACCCTCTTCCATCAACAGGGGGCATTGCCATTCAAACGCATTAAATGACAACACATTGGTGGGCTTGTCCTTACCGCGATGGTCTTTGTTTAAAGTTTGTAGGGTGTCATCATTGCTTAAGATGATGCTTAATTCCATCTCATCGCACAAATGATAGTTAGCATCGGTAAAAACTTCGCGCACCACTTCATAGGTTAAAGCATTGGCATGGGGTAAGGCTTGCTGCCATGCGGCCTCTTCAATTACCAAATCTAAGGAAGGCATGAAACTGGAGACATGATCTATGAGACATGCCTCATTGATACTCGATGACGGGTCTTCGCTCATTGTTTTGAACTCTTGCCTTTGCGTTCTTTGGCGTCATCCCGTTCACGGGTGCGGGCATCAGCCTGGCCGTAAGCATGAACAATTTTACCAACCAATGGGTGACGCACAATATCTGCCTCGCCAAAGCGAACCATGCTAATGCCTTTAACATTGCGCAATACCTGAACCGCCTCAATCAAGCCAGATTTGGTATGATGGGGCAGGTCAATTTGGGTGGGATCACCACACACAACCATACGACAATTTTCACCAAAACGGGTGAGGAACATTTTCATTTGCATGGGCGTGGTGTTTTGCGCTTCATCCAAAATCACATAAGCATTAGAAAGTGTGCGACCGCGCATATAAGCCAACGGCGCAATTTCAATGTCGCCGCGTAACATACGCTTTTCAACCTCTTCTTTCGATAAGGTATCGTTTAAGGCGTCATATAAAGGCCGTAAGTAGGGGTCGACTTTTTCTTTTAAATCCCCTGGTAAGAAGCCTAAATTTTCACCAGCCTCAACAGCGGGGCGCGATAAGATAATGCGCTCAACCTCGCCGGTCATTAATTTAGCTACCGCTGTTGCCACCGCCAAATAAGTTTTACCCGTACCCGCAGGGCCAATGCCAAAAACCATCTCATCTTCGATCAGTTTATGCATATAATTAGCTTGCGCGGGAGACCGCGGGGTAATGATACGGCGGCGGGTTTTTAATTTTACCGCTGCTGCCAAGGTATGATCAACCGCATCATGGGCGATATCTTGTTCAACAATGGGATGCTTGGTGGCTAAAAGCTCTTCAATAGGGACCGCAGACAAACGAATTTGACCATCAACATCAGCGGGTTCAACCGCAAGACCTGATTGCAGGCGCCGATACAGGCTTTCCAAGATATTTTTAGCACGATCCACCGCTTCAGGCGGGCCTTCGATGGCCACACAATTGCCGCGGTTATTAAGAGAAACCTCTAGAGCAGCTTCAATGAGAACCAGATGTTCATCATGCTGCCCAAAAAGAGAAGAGAGTAGACTATTATCGTCAAAGCTTAGGACCACTTTATGGCCCTTAGAGGCCCCATTAGGGCCGGAGATATCAGAGCTGTCACGCTCAATTTTGCTTTGCAATGTCAATTCCTTTAAAGGTGGTTCAACCCCCCTCCAAGAGGACAAGTCGTCTTCTAAACAAGTTCCCCCTGAAGACTGTTCGGACCAGCGCCTGTGATTTTAACCTCGGCAAACTGACCGATAAGAGAAGTGTACTCTTCTTCCGGCTTTCCGTCCAGCATTTTACGCACATCCATATGCACCGCTTGCATATAAGGGCTGCGGCCTGCCAAGAAGCCAACATCGCGGCTTGGTCGCTCTAACAACACGCGCATGGTTTGCCCCACGGCGGCTTTGTTATAATCAAATTGCTGCTGGTTGATCAAGTCTTGTAAACGGGCTAAACGTTCCGCTTTAACCGCTTCATCCACTTGTGTTTCCATCACGCTGGCAGGGGTGCCGGGGCGTGGGCTATATTTAAAGCTATAGGCGCTGCCATATTTCACTGTATCAACCAATGTCATGGTGTCTTCAAAATCGGCATCGGTTTCACCTGGGAAACCTACGATAAAGTCAGATGAGAGGGAAATATCTGGGCGTGCTTTTCTAAGGCGCTCAATAATATCATAATAACGATCGGTGGTATGCTTGCGGTTCATCGCTTCTAAAATGGCGTTGCTGCCTGATTGAATAGGCAGGTGCAAATAAGGCATCAAGGACGCGATCTCACCATGAGCGTCGATCAAATCATCCTGCATGTCGCGTGGGTGTGAGGTGGTATAGCGAATGCGCTCAAGCCCCTCAATTTTATCAAGGCGGGCGATCAATTCTGCCAAGCTGACCGTGTTACCGGCTTTGCTGGTGCCGTGATAGGCATTAACATTTTGACCAAGCAAGGTCACCTCAACCACACCCAGTTCCACCAAGCGACGGGCTTCTTCTTCAATTTGCTCAACAGGGCGCGAAAATTCAGCGCCGCGGGTATAGGGCACCACACAGAAGGTGCAAAATTTATCACAGCCTTCTTGAACCGACAGAAATGACGCAGGGCCTTCCACGACTTTTTCTTCTGGTAAATGGTCAAACTTTGATTCGGTTGGAAAGTCAGTGTCCATCACGCGGGCGGTGCGGCGTTCTTTTTTCTGTTCCGCCACCTTTTCCAACATATCTGGTAAACGGTGATAGGTTTGTGGGCCAAGCACCATGTCAACCACTGGCTGGCGACGCATAATTTCAGCACCCTCAGCCTGTGCCACGCAACCTGCAACCGCAATGACCATATCATCGCCATTATTTTCCAGACGCTTTTCTTTCATCAAACGAATGCGGCCAATGTCAGAATAAACTTTTTCAGCGGCCTTTTCGCGAATATGGCAGGTGTTCAAAATAACCAAATGCGCATCTGCAGGGTCTTCGGTGCGCTCAAAACCCAACGGGGCCAACACATCGGTCATACGCTTGGTGTCATAAACATTCATCTGACAGCCATAGGTTTTGATGTAAAGTTTTTGCGTCATGTTATAATCCTGCCTTCACTGAAACTGTGCTCAAAGCGCGGCGTTGTGTGACATTTGCAGCCACACAAGTCAAGCAAAACCCGTTTTTTACAGGTGAAAAATGGATTAATTTTTTTTCAGCGGAACGCCGTAAAGCTCTAGTCGATGATCAACCAACTTAAAGCCTAATTCTTCAGCGACCATTTTCTGCAAACGCTCAATTTGTTCGTTATGAAACTCAATCACTTCACCATTTTCAACATTGATTAAATGGTCATGATGTTCGTCCGAGACAGGTTCATAACGAGAGCGTCCATCGCGAAAATCGTGGCGTTCTAAAATGCCCGCTTCTTCAAAAAGGCGAACGGTACGATAAACTGTGGCAATACTGATGCCTTCATCAATTTTTTTAGCGCGCGCACACACCTCTTCCACATCAGGATGATCGTCTGCTTCGGATAAAACCTTGGCAATCACCTTGCGTTGGTCGGTTAGGCGCAACCCTTTATCAACACATAATTGTTCAATATCTAGCACTGTATCAGGCATGTTTTCCTCATGATCCCTTGATTATTTTGCCGTCAATCTAAAGCTAATTGCACAAAAAATCCATTGCTTTTAGGGCTGCAGTCCCAAAAAACATCCGAAAGGTCAAAAAATGACGAAACAAACGCTCTAAGGCTTAGTCTTTTTTACCAAGGCCAATTTCTTTCGCCAACGCACGACGCTTAAGGCTATAACTTGGCGCTACCATCGGATAATCATCAGGCAACCCCCAGCGCAGACGATATTCCTCAGGGGTTAGGTTATAGGTTTTTTTAAGATACCGACGCAGCATTTTTAATTTTTTGCCATCCTCCAAACAGATTAAATAATCATTATGGATACTCTGCTCGATCGGAACAGCAGGCTCTTTTGATGATCGGCTTGCGGGCGATTCATTGCCTAAATTGGCCAGTGATTGATGGATAGTATTAATAAATGTCGGCAATTGATCTTCTGCAATCGTGTTGTTGGACACATAGGCGGAAACGATATCAGCCGTTAGTCCGAGCAGATTTTTATCTTGATGTGGCATTTTAAAATGTCCTGTAGAGAGTTTCACCCGATTTTATTTATTAGTAATATTTTTTATTTAGTTGATTAAAGTATAGACGCGCTAATAAAGTATATCAATACTTATGACAAATTAAATTTTAATAAAACTATCACGATTATTTGTTCTGTCATAAATAGCGCATTAAGCACGAATCAACCTCTTATAACAATCAAAGCCTGCGTGCCAAAATCATCGCGTTTGTTCGTTCCCCGTTGGCTTTTTTATAATAAGCTTTGCGCAGTCCCACTTGTTCGAAATGGGCTGAATGATAAAACTTTATCGCGGCCATATTATCTTCTGCCACTTCTAAAGATATTTTTTTAAGGCGACTTTTTTGTTTTTCTGCATTGAGCCAACCCTGCAATAAATGGCTCGCAAAGCCAACGCCTTGTCGTTCTGGCTCAATGGCTATCAGCAAAATTTCAGCCTCATCGACCACAATTTGCGTTATCAAAAAACCCACCATTTGGTCGGACACCACAATCACAAAAACAGATAAATGGTTGCCTGAAATAGCCTCTTTTATCTGCTGGTTATGCCAATGGGTTTCCTCAACCGGGTCAAAGCATTTCTGCATGATGTGAGCAATACTAGACACATCGTCTAGGGTGGCTGGACGCACCAGAAGGGGGGGTGATTGTTTTAAATGCCTTTCAGTCATCAAACGATAACGCTTCCCAAAGTTTGACACTGGGCTTGGCATCAGGTGGGCGGATATAAAGCGGGCTGGGATGCCAACTGGCTTTTAGAAGGCAATTTTTAACCCAGTCCAAATCAGTGCCCTCTATCATCCATTGAGTGGTTGGCAGCTCCTCTATCAACGCTAATGTCACGCCAGTGTTGACAGGGAGATGAACCGCGCCTGCGCCCAACACTAAATTTGCGCCGGCCTTCTTTATAACCTCATCAAGTTGATCAATATGCCAGATCACGGGCTCTTTTTGGGGGGGCGAATTAAAACTAAACGCACCTTCGGACAAGTGATATGTTTGACCATATACTTCATGGCGTTTGGCATCCCAAAGAACGGTGATAATTTGGCCCTCTTTCATCAAATTATTCCTGTGCGCTTTTTGAAGATACGCATCAAAGCCGGTATAAGATATAATCGGTATTTTTAAGGCCAAACTTAACCCTCGGGCCGTTGCCACACCAACCCGCACACCAGCAAAACTGCCTGGCCCTACATTCACCATCAAGGCTTCTAAGTCAGCCATTTTGAGGCCATGCTTTTGCAAAATGTCTTGGATCAGGCTTGGCAGTGTTTCGGCATGGCCTGTGCCGATATCTTTCACCAAGCTATCTTGCACAAACAGTTGGCCCACTTGCCCAAGCAAGCCAACCGAACAAAATTTTGTACATGTATCAATCAACAAGATCATTTAAAGCCTCACGCACTATGCTTTAAAAGCTATAATAAGTTTTTCTATAGATTACCATACCTTATCCCCACTTACGTCTTGTTATTTTATGGCAATCGCCTATCTTACATTTATGAAACACTTTATTCTTATATCCCTTATCACAAGCTTTTTAACCATGACTGGCATAACCCATGGCGTGGCACAGGACAACACCACCGATAGCCCAACCAAACAGGCGGTAGAGGGCAGCATTTCAGTGCTGATTTATCATCGCTTTGGTGATGATCGCTATCCTTCCACCAATGTGCGCATGGATCAATTTGAGACGCAAATCAAGTGGTTGAAAGAAAATGGTTTCAGTTTTCCAACCCTTAAACAAGTGGTTGATGCCCATAAACGTGGTGAAACCCTACCCGGCAAAAATATTTTAATCACCGCCGATGATGGTTATCAATCTATCGCTGATAATGGCTGGCCCATGTTAAAGGCTGCGGGCATCCCCCTCACCCTGTTTGTGGCCACCAGCCCAATTGATGCTGGCAGCAGTAATTATATGTCGTGGGATACAATCAGGCATCTTGACGCTGAAGGTGTCACCATTGGTCACCATGGTGCCAGTCACATGCACATGGCAGATGCCAGCGCGAAAGACATTGATGCTGACCTGCAACAAGCCAATCAACGCTTTTTGGATGAATTAGGTTACGTCCCCAACGTTTTTGCTTGGCCTTATGGTGAATATAATCCTGATCATTATGCGATTTTAAAAGAAAATGGCCTTGATGCCGCCTTTGGACAATATTCCGCCAGTTTGGGCCCGGCCAGCGATCTGATGAGCATGCCGCGTTTTGCCATTAATGAACGCTATGGCAATATGGATCGCTTTACCATCATTTCAAATAGCAAGGCCATGCCTGTGGGCAATGTTCGCCCCTCGACACCGGTTGTGGTGGAGGGAGAAAACCCACCGCGCTTTACCTTCACCAGCCCACAAGCGAACCAACTAACCAATATGTCATGCTTTCCATCGCACATGGAGGGCGCAGCAGATATTCAGTTTGGCCCTGATGGTCAAATTGAGGTCATGCTGTCAGAAGCCTTCCCGCCGGGCAGAAGTCGTGTCAATTGCACCGCCCCCGCGGGCAATGGGCGTTGGTATTGGTTTGGTCGCCCCTTTTTTAATTTTAAAGGCTTTCAAAAAGACTAAACATAAAAAAGGCACCGACAATGCGGTGCCTTTCACAACAGTGGTTGTTTAAATTCTTAGGCCTCGATTTGACGCACTTCCAAAACCTCTGGAATGTAAAATTTCATCAAATTTTCAATGCCGTGTTTCAATGTCATGCTGGATGACGGACAACCTGAGCAAGCCCCCTGCATGTGCAAATAAATAATTCCCTCTTCAAACGAATGGAAGACAATATCACCGCCATCACGGGCCACAGCAGGGCGCACCTTTTCGTTTAGAATATCTTTAATTTGACGAACGATATCATCATCGTCTTCATCATCATTTGCCTCAGCCTCAGCCTCAACCACAGGCAGGCCAGAGGTGTAATGATCCATCACCGCGCCCAATAATAATGACTTTAGATCATCCCAATCGGTGCCTGTTTGGGTGATGGAAATAAAATCTGTGCTCAAAAAAACCGCGGTGACTTCTTCAAAACCAAACAAGCGTTTTGCCAAAGGCGATGTTTCAGCATCTTCAATGCTGCCATAATAACGCGTTCCCTCTGCCAAAACAGGGTGATCAGGAATGAACTTTAAGGTTGCTGGGTTTGGGGTTTGTTCAGTTTGAATAAACATCGATTGCCTTCCTTTGTCATCTAATGGCCTTTATGTGGGCCATGATGACGCTGGGGTCAAGGGGTGAATGTAAATTCCGTTATAAGTCGATAAGACTTAAGCCATTTCATCAATTTCATCGATGGCTAAATTACCCGGTACAATAACCACAGGACAGGTTAACTTGCCCGCCATTGGTCCGGTAAAATAATCGATCAATGGTCCCGGCGATTCGTCGGTGCTGGCCCCTAAGAATAAGGCGAATAAATCTTTTTCTTCTTCGATGAATTTCTGTAATTCTTCTGGTGGGTTACCCTCGCGGATATAGATCTCAGGACGAACCCCACAGTAATCCGACAATTCTTCAGAAATTTGACCAAGCAATTCTTCCGCCCCTTCAAATTGCTCTTCACGCATGGTTTCTTGCACGCCTAACCAGTGTTGAAATTCAACCGGTGGAATTACATGAAACAAAATTAACGAGCCACCTTCAACGTGCGCTGCACGGGCACTGGCAAAGCGCATTGCAACGCGGCACTCAGGCGAATCATCAACCACAACAACAAAGCGGCGGCGTCTTTCAACAATTGGACGAAACGGCATATAAAGCCCCCCTCACCTTTCCAATCTCTTCGATCGGATACCATACACCGCTACAGCTTTTCAGGAAATAAGAATTATTTCAATAAAATATTGCCAACTTCTTGTAATTGGGTGCGCGCCCGCATCAAATAAAACCCTTGTACCGCCAGATGGTTGGCGAAAATCATATTGTCTGGCGCGCCATTGGTCACCATCAACGGGTCAAGGACTGCTACCTGTTTAAAGCTCTCTAACATTTGCTCATAGGCTTGTGATAATTCTTTGCCCGCGATCACCGACTGATAATCCTGTCGCAAACCAAGTAGGATCATATAATAGCCATAGGCTTGGCCTTTGATGTTATAAAACAAATCATCGGCTTCAAAATCAATCCAGTCGTGAGAGCGCTCGCGAATATGGTTTTCCACCGCCGCAGTTGAGGCGCCAACATCTTTTGCAATGCGGTCTAGCGTAGCTTCTAGGTTATCGGCACGACGTTCATAAACCGCCACCCCTTCGGCCAAGCGCGCGTTGTAAATATCCAACGCAGTTTTGGCTTTGCGATATTGCTGTTCAGCACTGGCTGTTGGCAACCAACTGGTGGAGAAATTAAAAATCCACACATCGCCCGGATAAGGTAATAAGCCAGCAGCGGTTTCTAAATCACTATCGGCAGCACTTGACCCACGGGTGCGACCAATTTGATCGCGCAGTTCGATGGAAAAGCGTGAAAAGGCATTCATCATGCCTTGTTGATAATTGGGCATATTATCCAACAATGATGAGGCCTTTAAAAACGGATCATTCATGACCCAACCGTGGTTATCAACTTCACGTTCAATCAAATAAGAAACCATATCAACGGCGCGGCTGCCACCGGCTTTTGCGTTGGCGGTAACCATCGCCATGGGCGCGGTGGTGTCATCATCAATTTTATGCGACCAAATCATGCCAAGGGGGTAATAAATCACCGCTAAAGCCACACCAATAAGAGCCACTTTTTTCCATGTTTCACCACTGACCGCGGCCAGCCAATCTTTCAAACCTTGCCATCGATTTGAAAGCGCTTCTTTGATCCAATCTTTCATATCTTGCCACATGAGGGGTCCTCTACCTGTCGTTTTATCTTATTATTATCTCTTCTTTAAATGGGCCTTGTCGCTAAAAAATCAAGATAAGTCATCGACAGTTCAATACTTCCATGGTCCGGATGTCCAAGGCATTTCAGTGACTGAAATGAAGCACATTATAGCGGCCGAAAACCTACCATAGGAATTATCGCGACCAATCTGAGCTTTATTGTGGGTTTTTGGGGATGGTGACGCGGCGTAATTTTTCAGATTCACCAGGGAAATCAACAAACAGTGACTTCACCAAAAGCGGCATGTCTTTGGGTAAATCTTTATCGCGGTCGGTGTTGGCAAGGCGTGCCTCATAAACCACCACATCATCTTTGGTAATGGAAATAGCTAATTTGCGGGTATAAACCGTGACCGGCAAAACATCATTATGACGTCCAAAAAACGACACGCCAAAGGGGTCGTAATAGCCCCAGTGCATTCCAATGCCCCAGCCATAACGCATGCCTATATGACTATCAGGGATGACCCTTAAGCGGTCTTCCCCATTGGAGACTTCATAATCAAAGCGGATCACCAAATCAGGGTTTTCAGCATCAGGGGTATGTTGATACCCTAACCGTGCGAATTCGTTAGCCAAAAGCGTGGCATATTTGCCAAATTCAATGCCGCCCTGCTTTTTATCATCCAAGGCAACAACCTTAAAACTTTGCCCCGTCTGTGGCACCGTTTCATAAAAGCTAGCAACTTCTGACCGCATATTTGACGCGCAGGCTGATAGCAAAAGAACCGATAATAAAGCAATGAATTGACGCATTTTATTCCCCAATTTTGGCGATTATCAAAAAAATATCCGCTACTCCTAATGTAGCGGATATTCCATAGATTTCAATGCTTTTAGAAGTAAAACTTTGGGCTTTTAGAAGTAAAACTTTGGGTTCTTAGATGCCGAATTGTTGGCGTTTAACGCAAAAATCCGATCACGTCTTTAACCTCATTCATCACTGGTTCGGCAATAGCGCGGGCGCGCTCGGCCCCTTTGCGCAAGACATCATCGACATGATCTGGGTTTTCCATCAAACGCGCCATTTCCGTGGTAATGGGGGCCAAATGACTGGTCGCCAAATCAGCAAAATCTTTTTTGAAATCACCAAATCCCTGCCCGCCAAATTGCTGGCACACATCCGCCAAGCTTTTATCGCTAAGGGCGGCATAAATACCCAGCAAGTTTTTCGCTTCAGGGCGGCCTTCCAATCCATCTACCTCGGATGGAATGGCATCAGCGTCGGTTTTGGCCTTACGCACTTTTTTCGAAATGGCATCCACGTCATCGGTCAAATTAATGCGTGACAAATCAGACGGATCAGACTTGCTCATTTTCTTTGTGCCATCGCGCAAGCTCATAATCCGTGCCCCTTCGGCTTGGATTAACGGTTCAGTGAGAGGGAAGACCTCAGCTTCATAATTTTCATTGAAACTGCTGGCAATATCACGGGTTAATTCAAGGTGCTGTTTTTGATCCTCACCCACGGGAACATGGGTGCCTTTATAAAGCAAAATATCCGCCGCCATCAGGTTTGGATAAACATATAAACCCGTGGTCGCTTTTTCGCGGTTTTTACCGGCCTTATCTTTGAATTGGGTCATGCGGTTTAACCACCCAAGGCGCGCCACACAATTAAATACCCACGCCAATTCAGCATGACCAGACACTTGGCTTTGGTTAAACAAAATACTTTTTTCAGGGTTCACGCCTGAGGCAATATAAGCCGCCGCTGCTTCACGAATTTGATCACGCAAGTCACTGGGGTTTTGCCATACCGTAATGGCGTGCATATCAACCACGCAATAAAGACATTCGTCAAATTGGTCTTGCAATTTCACCCAATTGCGAAACGCACCCAGATAGTTTCCAAGATGCATATTGCCGCTGGGCTGTGCGCCTGAAAACACACGCGGTGTAAAGTTGCTTGCTTGGCTTTCGGTCATGACCGATGGTCTCCTTTATTAGGCACCCTATGTGCTTATGCCATATTGAACCCGCGCTTTATGCAGGGCTTCTTAAAAAAGGTCAAGATTTTGCGCGCTTAAAGTTCTTAATCTCGCTAAGGGTCATCGCCCCTGTGATATGACACAAGATGGCATAGCTCACTTTGCCCGCCACAACCACGGCCAACAGCGACCAAATTTTATGCGATAATGACCCAGCCAAGGGCGTTGCCAGAATGTGCGATAAATAACTAACCACAACAGCCATAATCAAGGCCGCTAAAACCATTCTAACCCCGCGTGATTTCATCCTTGCATCCAGCTGAAAGTAGCCATTTTTCCTAAGTGTAATATAGAGCAACGAGCAGTTCATCCATGCCGCTATGGCGGTGGCAAGGGCAAGGCCCACATGCCCCAAAAACTGCATCAGAATAATGTTTAAAACCAAATTAACCAGCAACGCAATCATGCCGATACGAACGGGCGTTTTGGTGTCTTTTCTGGCAAAAAATCCAGGCGCTAATACCTTAATCAAAACATAGGCTGGCAAACCCGCCGCATATGCCACCAAAGCAAGGGCGGTTTGACCTGTGTCAGTGGCAGTAAAATTGCCGCGTTCAAACATCACCCCAATTAACACATCGGGGATCGCCATCAGGGCAAAGGCCGCTGGAACAGTTAAAAACATTGCCGCTTCCATGGCGCGGTTTTGTTGGTAAGCCGCCTTTTCAGGAGTATTTTCAGCCAACAATCCTGAAAGCGTTGGCAACAAGGCCGTGCCTACTGCCACGCCAATCACCCCCAAGGGTAATTGATTTAAACGGTCCGCATAAAACAAATAAGATAGAGCGCCATCGTCCAGCAATGATGCCAATATCACATCCAACACCAGGGAGATTTGCATCGCCCCCGCCCCCAGCGCCACGGGCAACATTACACGGCCCAATTCACGCACCCGGGGGGTTAGTTTTGGCATGCGAATGGCAAGGCCCATGCCTGCCCGCTTAACCGCCACCACTAACCATAAAAATTGCACCACACCCGCCACTGACACAGCGATTGACAGGGCGCGGCCTGCTTCCACCTCACTGCCATTATAAAGCAGTAAACTGGTGATCAAGGTCATGTTAAGAAAAATCGGTGCGGCGGCGGCGGCGGCAAAACGCTTCAACCCGTTTAACACGCCAGACAATAAAGACACCAACGAAATAAGCAGTAAATAAGGAAAAGTGTTGCGGGTAAAATCCACCGCTAGATTAAATTTTTCAGCATCATCGGTAAAACCTGGTGCCAACGCTGGCATGATCCACGGCATGAAAATTTGAAAAACTGCCACCACCAAAATCAGGGTGGGTAATAAAACCGCCAAGGCTTCCTCGGCAAAGCCTTTGGCTTGTAGTTCATTGCCGCCTTCACTGCGTAAATTTTGAACGAAAATAGGCACAAAGGCACTGCTAAAAGCCCCTTCAGCAAACAATCGACGGAAAAAATTGGGTAGCTTAAATGCCACAAAAAAACAATCTGCCACCAAACCAGCTCCCAAAAACGCCGCCATCAAAATATCACGGGCAAACCCCATAATGCGGCTAATCAAGGTCAGCCCGCCAATGGTGGATATGGTTTTTAACAAGCTCACAAATAGTTTCCTCTAAAACAAGCCGATGACATTTGGTCAAAAGCCCCTATTATAAAAGCCTCAGTCATCTAGGTCGACGGGGCCTAAAATGACGTCACAAAATGTTATCATCGTATCATTAACCTGAATCGTCGGTGCCTAAAAATTGTGGATTTAATTCTGTTGCTGCCAACAATCGGTTTTCTAATGCCTTAACACTGGCACCATGAGTAATTTTTTTGCCTTCACCATCATGGATATAAAACACATCAACCGCGCGTTCGCCAAAAGTGGCAACATGGGCTGAGTGAATCGCAATGCCGCGCTCGAAAAACACCCGTGATAAATCAAAAATAAGACCGGTTCGATCGCGGGCATTAATTTCAACAACGGTGTAATTTTTACTGGCTTTATTGTCGATCACAATGAAGGGTTCGACGGTCAAATATTTATCACTGATGCGTTGATTAATCACTTGGCGGCGAATGCCTTTGATTTGATCAACATCCGTTGCCAACGCTACTGTTACGGTAGCTTGAATATGGGATAAGGTTTCTGCCATCACCACTGCTTCTGATCGCGGTGTTTGGAATAATATATTATCCAAAATCATGCCGTCTTTGGTGGTGAAAACCTTGGCGTCAACAATGCTGCCACCCGATGCCGCCAAACCACCTGCAATGCGGGCAAAAGCGCCCGGTTCATCTTTGGTGTAAACCGACAAAAGTGTTGCCCGACCATCATCTTGTGGGCGCACCATCACACCTAAGTCCTGTTTCGCCTTATCGGTGGCATCCATCAGGCGGATATTTTGCTCAATTGTGTTTTGATCTTCCGCAATCCAAAGAGCAGACGGCAAGCGCACAATTTGTTTATCCAACCTCTTGGCTGACCACTCAGACAAGCGCTTTTTGATTTGAGCAATTTTTTGATTAACC
>CAKZLM010000009.1 GCA_937126915.1 uncultured Alphaproteobacteria bacterium | reverse complement strand
AATTCTTACCGGGGCGGAGCCTTTTCAATCTTTCATTTTGGCAATGTCTGCCATTAGCACCACTGGTTTTCATGCAGGGTTTTGGCAAGAATCAGCCTTAAGCCAAGGATTGCCTGAATTTGTTCTGGCGGTGTTTATGTTGGTGGGGGCAATGAATATTTTGTTCTTTTGGTGGATGACCAACAGGCACATGTCACGATCCAGCCGCCGCCAACAAGAAGTGTCAGCTTTTTTGGGGTTAACATTGATCACCACATTTGTATCAGCGGTTTATTTCTATACCGAATATCAAGGTGATTGGAGCTGGTTTGAGGCGCTAAATTCAGCCTTTTTCGTGGTTTCATCAGCTATTAGCACCACTGGCTTTGTGCCTTATAATTTTGATGTGCCGGTTTTGTTTGTGGGTGTATTGGTGGCGGTTTTGGTGATGGTAGGTGGCACGCTTGGCTCAACCGCTGGCGGTTTTAAGGTGATGCGGGTGATGGTGCTTATTCAGCATGCTAGGTTAGAATTGAGAAAGCTGGCCCATCCACATGGTGTTGGACAATTGCATTATGAAGGCACCACAGTTGAGGCAGACGAGGTAAAAGCCATTTGGTTATGGTTGTTCTCAGGTCTTTTACTGGTTGTTGCTGCCACCCTAATTATTAGTGCCTTTGAGCATTCTTTTTCGGCCTCGCTATCGTCCGTCTTAGCCGCGTTTAGCAGTGCTGGTCCTGCTGTACAATATATTGATCCCAGTTTCGATGGCTATTATCAGTTTGGTGTTATTGAGCAAATTGTGCTGATCATTTTGATGGTTTTTGGTCGGGTAGAAGGGGCCTTAGCCTTGGCGATTTTTTACAAAATCTTTTGGGATCGATAAAAAACGCATGATGTGGAAGAAAAAAACTCATCTTCTCTTGACGAATGGGGGATTTTTCCGTTTATATATAAAATGTTGGAAGAATGACTGACTGAATTTGGGGGTCGGGCATGATAATGAGTAAACGCAATGTAGTACCATTGCCCTAAAAATAAAAAAGAATGGACAAAAAATATGTCTGATAAAAATCAAAACTTACAAGATGTCTTCTTAAATAATGTGCGTAAAACGAAGACACCCGTGACTGTTTTCTTGGTAAATGGCGTTAAGTTACAAGGTGTTATCACTTGGTTTGATAACTTCTGCTTGCTTCTTCGCCGTGATGGTAGTTCGCAATTGGTATACAAGCATGCCATTTCTACTATTATGCCAGGTGGCCCATTACAATTGTTTGAGCCTGAAAAAAGCTAAGCTTAGGGTTTAGCGATAGATGCTAACTTTTAAACCTTATACCCAGGAGCCGTAAATCATGGGTAATAGCCACACGTCTGGCCAAGGTTGGGATTTTAAGGATGAAAGAGGGGGGACGCGTTCCTTTGTCTTTCATCCTTTTTTAAAAAAGCCTGACTTTGATGAAAACCATCCTTCTGCCTTGTTGCGTTCACCTGAAAACCGTTTGGAAGAGGCGGTTAGTCTTGGTGTTGCGATTGGGTTGGAGTGTGTGGCAAAAACACTTATCCCTTTAACTAAGATTATTCCGGCCACGTATATTGGCGGCGGTAAGGTTGAGGAAATTGCCGAACGTGTTGAGCAAGAGGAAATTGACCTGGTTATCGCTGATTGTCAGTTAAGCCCCCTGCAGCAACGTAATTTGGAAAAGCAATTAAAGGTAAAAGTAATTGATCGTACAGGTCTTATCCTAGAAATTTTTGGTGAGCGCGCGCAAACCAGAGAAGGGGTGTTGCAGGTTGACTTGGCGCATTTAGAGTATCAAAAAAGCCGTTTGGTAAGGTCTTGGACCCACCTTGAACGTCAACGCGGGGGTGGCGGTTTCATGGGCGGCCCTGGTGAGCGACAAATTGAATCCGATCGCCGGATGATTAAAGACCGTATCTCACATTTGAAAAAACAATTGAAAGAGGTTGAACGCACCAGAACCCTGCATCGTCAATCCCGTGAGAAGGTGCCGTTTCCCATTGTTGCTTTTGTTGGTTATACCAATGCTGGTAAATCAACGCTGTTTAACCGACTAACCGAAGCCAGCGTTATGGCTAAAGACATGCTGTTTGCGACCCTTGATCCCACCATGCGGTCAATCGAATTGAAAGACAGCAATAAGAAAATTATTTTATCTGACACGGTTGGCTTTATCTCAGATTTGCCCACAGAACTGATCGCGGCCTTTAAAGCAACCTTGGAAGAGGTTTTGTCGGCCCATGTCATTGTTCATGTGTTTGATGCTGCCCACCCTGATGTAGATGCCCAGCGGGCAGATGTTAATCAAGTGATGGCATCATTGGGCGTGAATCCAGATAATGTCCCTGTTATTGAAGCGGCCAATAAGATTGATCTTTTAACAGATGAACAAAAAGAACTGATTTGGCAAGGACAAGTTGAGGGTAGCTATAAGGTGTCCCTATCAGCGTTAACAGGTGAGGGTACAGACGATCTTTTGTCAATGGTGTCAAATCTTTTAGCCCGTGATGAAGTAATGGTTACCTACCAAGTGCCCTTTCAAGAGGGCAAGGCCCGTGCATGGTTGTTTGAAAAGGGTGATGTTAAAGAGCATCGCATTTCAGAAGACCAGCTATCAGAATTTATCTGTGTTGTGATGAGCGAGCGTAAACACGCATCTTTCCAAAGTGACTATCCAAAAATTCGCTCTATGACCTAGGCTGGTCTATTGTTTTTCCAGGGTTTTTGCTTCAATCCATAACTCTTCCATCTCTTCAAGGGTGCATTCGTCCATGGACCTTTTTTGGGCATGACAGCTGTTTTCAATATACTGAAAACGACGGATAAATTTTTGATTGGCTTTTCTAAGCGCCTCTTCGGGGTTAATATCTAGGTGGCGTGCTAAATTGGCGCAAACAAACAGCATGTCGCCCAGCTCTTCTTCGATATGCGCTTGTTTGTCTTGGCCTTGTTTGGCGGCAATGGCTTCACTTAATTCACCTAATTCTTCCTGCATTTTATCAACCACTTGGGAAATTTCAGGCCAGTCAAACCCAACCTTTGCGGCCCTTTTTTGCAGCTTTGATGCGCGCAAAAGGGCGGGAAGGGCGGAAGGTACATCGTCTAAAATGGATGGTTTTCGCCCTAATTTATCCGCCTTTGCTTGTCGCTCTCGGGTCTTTTGCTCTTCCCAGGCAATGGTTTGTGCCTCGGCATCTTTAATGTGCTTATTGCCAAAAACATGCGGGTGTCTAACAACCATTTTTTCAGAAATTTCATGGATTACGTCGTTTATGGTGAAGGCCTTTTGTTCCTCAGCCATTTGACTGTGGAATATAACCTGAAATAATAAGTCACCTAATTCGGTCTTTAATTCAGCCATATCACCCTGATCGATGGCCTCTGCCACTTCATAGGCTTCTTCTAATGTATAGGGTAAAATGGTTTCAAATGTTTGCTCAACATCCCATGGACAACCATTTTCAGGGTCTCTTAATTTTTTCATGATCTTAATCAAATCGGATAGGGTGTAAGAAACAGATTTGCTCATGTGGCTGCCTTATTAATCATTAGTCATATGGATATTTTAAGGTTAGTATAATCAGGTGTTGTAGGGCGTTAAAGATTATTTTTTGGGGAAAATGATGTTAAACCATATTACGGTTAGGGTATCAAACTTAGCAAAGACGGTTGATTTTTATGATCAGTTAATGGCTGCTTTGGAATATGAGCCCATATCTTATGAAGAAGGCCTCGCGGTTGCTTATGGTAAATATACCTCTGAGGTTATATTTTTACAGTCAAACCAGAAAAACGCTGTGGCACCTAATACGCTAGAATTGGCCTTTAATGCCTATGAGCGTAAAAATGTTGATCAATTTTTTGATACCGCTTTGTCATTAGGAGCACCGATTATCATAAATCCCAGTATCGACAATAATATTGGCCCCAATTATTATCACTGTATTATCAAAGACCCAAACGGCATAGAAGTAGAAGCCGTTTATCTCACAGAATGATTTAGGCAAGCACAATAGGGCATTGCGACAATGAGCGTTGCGCCCAATGTTTAGATAAGAATAAATCGCATAATTTATATTATGTTAAATTAAATATCGACATAATTAACAATGGGTTAGATGGTAAAGTTACGTGTATTTGCGGTATGGCTTCTTAAAAAGAAAGCCCCTATTTACGGTCTTAGGATTAAGGTTTGGTTTTTAAACTCATAACTGGATAAGCGGTTTAAAAATGTCATCCCTAATAAGGATGTTGAGAGCTCGCCACCGTTTACAAAGGCTCGTAAATTGGTCATGTAAATTTTATCAGCAGAAACTTCATTAATTATAATAGGTGCAATGGGTACTGTGCCATTAGCAGTGGATGCGTTGCTGGTAAAATCAGATGCGTTTAAGTTAAGGCCCATGCGATCAGCGTCTTCCCGTCTTAAGACAACGCCTGTTGCGCCTGTATCAATCATGAACATTACGTTGGTGCCGTCTAAATTGAGGCGTAAATAATAATGGCCATCTCGGTTTTGCCGAATAATGGTGGCGTTTTCAATGGATACTTCATCAGCAAATTGTGTATTTGTTTTAAAGTCTTCATAGACTGAGACAATGAAAAAGCCACCAGCAAAGATTATCAGCCATATAAGCGCCATTTTGCCGGTTGTGGAGCTATCAGCGCGTTTTCTGAACATGAAAAATGAACCGATCAGTATGGCTAGCAAGAGAATATTATGGGTAAAATCAATCTGCCCGCTTTGATTTGATAAGGCATTAGGGTTTTGCTCAAACAGCCAATTTATGAGGAAATAACCGATTAGGGCGACAGCAATCCAAATGAATAAACTTGATTTTGGCTTTTTGGGTGGTTGCTCATTATTATTATGCTGAGAATTCCCACGATAACCATTTTGATTGTTATACGCGTTTTGATCATTATTATCGTTATTCGGGCCTTGGCCCCAAGGTGAATTTTTCGTCATAAAAGCTGCCTGTTTGTTGATCTTATACTAAAGTGGCAGTTGTGGCGGTATTTTTCAATGATTTTGGGTCAAATTTCTATTTGGAGACCATCATAGGCAGGTTCAACATTGCTGGGGCACTCTGACTTCAAGGTCTCATAGTCAATTTCCCACGCCATGTGAGTTAAAATGGCACGTTCTGGTTTAATGAGATCAATCCATTCAAGGGTTTGACTTACGTGTGAGTGAGTTTGGTGTGGCTCATAGCGCAAGGCATCAACCACCCACACCTTAACGCCCTTAAGGGCCTCAATCGCCTCGTCTGTTAGTTGGTTAAGGTCTGTTGAATAAGCAATATCACCAAACCGATAACCCAATGAGATATTATTGCCATGGCGCTGGTCAAATTTTGTAACGCTGATGGTGCCAAAATTTTTTTGTTTTTCAATGAGATGGGCGTCACAGATTGCGGGATATCCATCTTTACTTTCAAAAATATAGCCAAAGCGCTGTTTTAGAATGTCCAAAGTTTCTTGGTTGCCATAAATGGGGATTTTCTGCCCCATGCTAAAGGCTAAAAAGCGTAAATCATCGATGCCATGGGTATGGTCAGCATGATCATGGGTATAAAGAACGGCATCAATTTTTGAGACATTGTTTGTCAGAAGCTGTTCTCGCAGATCAGGGCTGGTGTCGATGAGAAGGGTTGTGTCGCCCTCTTCCACCATGACTGAGGCGCGTTTGCGTCGGTTTTTGGGATTGGTCGGGTCAGCCGCTCCCCAAAAGCCATCAACCCTTGGTACGCCGCCTGATGTGCCACAGCCAAGAATGGTCAGCTTCATGCCGCCTCCTTCAACTTATGAACAATATCAGCGGGTATTTTGGTAAACAGCTTGAAGAAGTTTTCACTGGTTTTTTGCATAAGGTCAGCGGCAGGAACGTTTAAGTGGTCACTTAAAAAAGTCAATGTATCTGCCACAAAGGCTGGTTCACAGGTTTTTCCGCGATTGGGTACGGGTGCCAAAAATGGTGCGTCTGTTTCAACCAGTAACTTATCAAGCGGGATGATCTTGGCGCTGTCTTGTAGGTCTTTTGCACTTTTGAATGTCACAATACCGGACAAAGATATGTAAAAGCCCAGTGACAGGGCTTTTTGGGCAAAGTCAGTGCTGGCGGTAAAACAATGAATTACACCTGTGTAGGGCTTGCGCGTCATTTCTTCAGACATAATTTCCCACGTGTCACCCTCAGCCTCGCGGGTGTGGACAATCAAGGGCAAGCCGGTTTCTTGGGCGGCGTGTATGTGGGTGCGAAAGTTTTCTCGCTGTAAATCACGTGGAGCATTATCATAATAATAATCAAGCCCCGTTTCGCCAATACCCACAATTTTGGGGTTTTGTGCGCGCTCAAGCAAGGCGTCTAAGGCAATGCCTTGTTCGTTTTCTGCCTCGTGCGGGTGAACGCCAACCGTGGCATAAACACAGTCATTCTCAAGGGCTATCTGATGGACCTCATCAAATTCTTTTATCTTGGTGTTAATCGCCAACATTAATTGGACATTTCGATCATTTGCACGGCAAATTACAGCTTTAACATCGTCATTTAAGCCTTTGTAATTTAAATGACAATGGCTGTCGATGATATAATTATGGTTAAGCGTGTCGGTCACGATCAAATGGCTCCTTCTATAAGGTGAAGAATGGTCGATTAAGCGTCCGCCTCTGGGGCAATATAGCGTGGGAAAATGCCTGATGGTTTGGGTATTTCCGTACCGGGAACCAAGCGCCCTACTTCGCCTAATTGGTCAAAGCTACGTTTGTCTTCGTCGATTACCAATAAATCCAGCATTTTGGCCATTGATTGCGGCATAATGGGCTGTGCCAAAATGGCTAAGTTACGAATACATTCGGCGCAAACATATAAAACTGTTGCCATGCGTTCAGGGTCAGTTTTCTTTAAAACCCATGGTTCTTCTGTTGAAATATAGCTGTTCACCGACCCAATTTGCTGCCAAATGGTTTCTAGGGCCAAATGCATGGCTTGATTATCAATATGCTGGCGAACCTTTGGTAAAAGACCATAAACGGCATCAATCATTTCTTGGTCTGTGTTGGTGAAATCGCCATGCTGTGGAATTTTTTTGTCACAGTTTTTGGCGGTCATGGTCAATGTGCGTTGGCATAAGTTACCAAAATCATTGGCTAAATCACCATTCATGCGGTTTATAAAGCTTTCACGTTTAAAGTCACCATCATTGCCAAATGGTACTTCGCGCATCAAGAAATAGCGCACCGGATCAAGGCCAAATTCATCAACCAATTCAAAGGGATCAATAACGTTGCCTAAAGATTTAGAGATTTTTTCGCCTTCATTGGTCCACCAACCATGAGCATAAATGCGTTTAGGTGGCTTAATACCTGCCGCCATTAGGAAGGCAGGCCAATAAACCGCGTGGAAACGTAAAATGTCCTTGCCCACAACATGAATGGCTTCTGGCCAAAATTCCTTAAACTTATCACCCTCCATGTCAGGATAACCCAAGGCACTCATATAATTGGTTAAGGCATCGATCCACACATACATGATGTGTTTTTCATCACCGGGAACAGGAACACCCCATTTAAAGCTGGTTCGCGAAACTGATAAATCACGCAACCCACCTTTTACAAAGCTAGCAACCTCATTGCGGCGGCTTTTTGGCATGACGGCACTGCCATTATCAGCTTCATAATAATCAAGCAACTGCTGCTCAAAAGCGCTGAGGCGGAAGAAATAGCTTGGCTCTTCGACCCATTCAACTGGGGCACCCGTGGGGGCCAGTTTTTCTCCACCCTCCCCGTCGATTAATTCACCTTCTGCGTAAAAGGCTTCATCACGCACACTGTACCAACCAGCATAGCTATCAAGATAGATATGCCCTTCATCTACTAACTTAGTCCATAGTGCCTGACAGGCCTTCTCATGGCGTTCTTCGGTGGTGCGAATGAAATCATCATTGGAAAAATTCATCGTGCCTAATAATTCAAAAAAGCGTGATGACACTTTGTCACAAAATTCAATTGGTGTAACACCTGCTGTTTCCGCTGATTTTTCAACCTTTTGCCCATGTTCGTCGGTACCTGTTAAGAACATGACATTATAGCCGTCAAGGCGCTTAAAGCGTGCCAGCATATCACAAGCAAGCGTGGTATAAGCGTGACCAATGTGTGGAACATCATTCACATAGTAGATGGGCGTGGTGACATAATAAGACGGCTTTTCAGACATAATGGTGTCTTCCCTTATAACAAACTTTCTGTGACTTTTAACAACGTGTTTTAGGCCGATTTCTTTTGATTTGTAAACAAGTCTTGAATCATCATAAAACAATGAATAACCACTTGCGCCCGATCGAGGTGAATGCCTTCAGCGCGTTTGGTTATCTCGCCCATCTTTTCCCACACATCGATCCACTGATCAAGCGTAGAAACCGATTGAAACAGCGATAAAAGACGATTTTCTTGCTCGCTTAATTGTTCCGGCGGTGTTTGGCTGGCACTATAGCGTATCATATCGGCAATCAGGCCCCTAAACAGCTCCATAAACATGCGCCATTGGTTTTCTTGACCCTTTTTATTCAGGCCGTTGGCTAGGTTA
>CAKZLM010000008.1 GCA_937126915.1 uncultured Alphaproteobacteria bacterium | reverse complement strand
AAGGCAATCAAATTCCCTTAGCGGTGTCAGTGAAAATTTACGAAGACCGTCAAGCTGTAACCCACATCGATAATATTCGTGACAGTCGCCAAGACCGTAAATTACGTGATGAATTATCAACAGCACACATGATCGCCAACCATGCTAACAAAGTAAAATCGCGTTTCTTAGCAAAAATGAGCCACGAACTGAAAACCCCACTAAACAGCATTTTAGGCAGCAATAAGGTTTTATCTCAATCATCCTTTGACCCCAACCATACCGAACTGTTGAATAATATCCATCAATCAGGCCATCACATGCTGCGCCATATTGATAATTTATTAAATGTTGCCCAAATTGATTCTGATACACTGATTGAGGTGAAGCCAACAGCCGTTTCCATGCCTAAATTCGTAGATGAATTTGAGCATCAAGTATCGCCCATGCTGCAAGGCCACCCCCTTAAGTTTAGCATTCATATTGATCAATTGCTGAGGTCATCGTTTGTCGATGTTGATGAAAATTTATTGTCGCAAGTTTTGTTTAATTTGGTTTCAAACGCTGTTCAATTCACCCCATCAGGCACCATTCATTTGAATGTCGATTGGGCAAAAAGACGCCGCTTATTACTGATTGATGTTGAAGACCAAGGCATCGGCATCTCAGACGAAAAATTAGAGGATATTTTCGCCCCCTTCAAACAAGAAGAAGACGGCTTGGATCGAAGCCATGATGGCCTAGGGATCGGTTTATTCTTGGTGGAAAAAATTATCACCGCCATGAATGGTACCATTGATATTAAAAGCCGTAAAAACTATGGCACCATTGTCAGCTTGGAAATCCCCGCAAAATTAAACTTAATGACACAAGTAAGTGAAGACGAAAAATCATCTGACGCTGGTAAAGTTGTCAAACTACTAAACAAAGATGGCACTCCACAATCACCCAAGATGCTTATTGTGGATGACAACGAGATCAATCGCATGATTGCCGCAGAAATAATCGCTAGCTATGGTATCAGCGACATTGATCTTGCCGTTGATGGCATTGATTGCCTCAGCAAAATTAAGAAAAAGCCTTATGATTTTATCTTGCTGGACATTCACATGCCAAAATTAACCGGGCTTGAGGTGATGAAGCAATGCCTACAAAACGGCTATCTAGCGCCGCATTGTAAAGTGTTTGCTTATACTGCTGATCTCACGAAAGAATCGCTCAAAGACTATAAAAACCTTCCCTTTGAAGGCATAATCGGCAAGCCGATTAACACCCGCATTTTAGATAGCTATCTGTTGCCTTTTAAAACCGAAGCCCATAAATCTGCCAAGGCAAATATATGACCCAATCCTTGCCAATAGATAGCCCTCATCTACCCATAACAAGCTTTTGAAAAAAATTGATTATTCTCCTAAAACCGCCTACCATAACAATGTAGGTCAATCGTCTTTGATGCACCTATTTGGGAGGGAGATGAGGGCGTATGAAAGCCTTTCTTTTAGGACTATTAAAACCCAAAGCAGGGTTAGCCAAAGCACTTATTTTATGCCTTTTTATTGGCATTGCCTATTTAGCTTATGTCGGTGATTTAAAGCCCTATATTGACCTCTTAAGTTCCGAGCAATTTAGTTATCGGCTTGGCGATACGCAAATATCTGCCTTTTTGCTGCTTAAATCAATTCTCACCGTATCTGTAGGGTTATGGCTGGCTGGCTGGTTGTCTGACTATATTGAAAGTCACATCAAAAACATTGAAAATTTGCGCCTAAGAAGCCGCATCATTATCATCAAATTTTTACAAATTTTGGTCTATTTTGTGCTGTTCCTCTTAATGCTGGATATCATTGGCATTGACCTTACAGCGCTGGGTATCTTGGGTGGCGCCATTGGTATCGGCATTGGCTTTGGTCTTCAAAAAATCACATCCAACTTCATTTCTGGCATGATCCTGCTGTTTGAAAACTCTATTGAGATAAATGACTTGGTGGAACTGTCAGACGGCCTGTTTGGCTTTGTGCGCCATACAGGTGCCCGCTTCACCCTGATCGAAACCTTTGAGGGCCGCGAGGTAATGGTTCCAAACGAAGATTTTGTCACCAACCGTGTCACCAATTGGACCTTCACAAACACCAGCGGACGTATTGATGTCAGAGTGGGTGTTTCTTATGATTCTGACCTTGATCTAGTGATGAAAACATTGCTGGAATGCGCTGACAATCACCCGCTTTCACTAGACGAACCCAAACCCGCCTGCTTCATTGAAGAGTTTGCCGACAGTTCGGTCAATTTTGTTTTGTACTTTTGGATTGGTGATGTCACGGCAGGGCGCATGGGCCCACGCAGCGAGGTTATGCATGCCATCTGGAATGCCTTTAAGGAAAACAATGTCACCATTCCTTTCCCACAACGCGATGTGCATCTGTTCCAGCCCGGCAAAACAGGAGGTAACGAATGATTGAAGGATTGCTCTGTGGCCATGGATTTGGGTCAAATAATAAAGCCATTGATAGCCATGACGCCATCACCGCACATAAAGATGGCGCTTGGTTACATTTTGATATGAATAATCCCAACACCCGTACATCCATTGAAGCCCTACCTATAAACGTGCCACCTTTGGTTGTTGACGCCCTATTGGCCGAAGAAACCCGTCCGCGCCTTAGCCAGTTTGAACAAGGGTTTGTGCTTAACCTGCGGGGCGTCAACTTGAATGACAATGCCGACCCAGAAGACATGGTTTCCATTCGTCTATGGTGTGATGGCAAAAACATTGTGACAGCCCGCATTCGACGCTTAAAAGCAGTCGATGATATTCGCCAGTCCTATGCGCATAATAATGGCCCCAAATCTGCCAGTGATTTTATCATCACCCTCAGTTCAAGCTTGATTCTCCGCATGGAGCCAACCATTGATAAAATGGATGAAACCATTGCCCTGATTGAAGAGCATTTTTTGGAAGACCAAAAAATGGCGAGCGGTGAATCGCTACTCACCCTTAGACGCCGCGCAGTAGTTTTAAAACGTTATATGATCCCACAACGGGACGCCCTTCAACTGTTGCACAGTGACCCAACCGGCGTGCTAGCGACCCATCACAAACAAAAACTGGGTGAAGTTTTAAACCGCTTAAGCATTTATCTAGAAAACCTAGACGCCTTGAAAGAGCGCGCCCAAATCATTAAAGAAGAGATAGCCGCCCACGCCAATGAATTGATGAATAAAAACATGTATATGTTATCGATCATTGCTGCTATATTCTTACCGCTTGGCTTTTTAACAGGGCTTTTGGGTATTAACATCGCTGGCATTCCCGGCGCAGAATATCCCTATGCCTTTTTTGTTTTCAGCGCGATGTTGGTTGTTATTGTGATATCGCAAATCCTGTTATTCAAATATAAGAACTGGCTATAAAAGAACCTTTTAACAAAAGCTCCAAACATATGAAAATCACCCTTATTGACGACGATGTTACTGCACTTGATGCACTGCAAGCAGGACTTAAAAAACGTCAACATATTATTACCACTTTTGACAATATTGCTGCGGCGATTAGCTTTATCGAAGAAAATCCACAAGATATTGTCTTATGTGATGTTTTCATGCCTGAAATGGATGGCTTTCAGGTGAGCTTAGGCTTAAAGGTCTCATTGGGCAACCAAGCGCCAGCGATTATATTGTATACAGGATATCGCATAGAGCCTAACTACCAACACATGGCCGAGATTTGCGGTGCTGAAATGATCCTTAGCAAGCCCCTTGAGCTGGCCGAGTTGGAAGCTCATTTTAAGACCGCCATCAACCATAAAAAACCTCACCGCAAAGAAGACTTCTCGCCCGAAGCCATTCAGTCAATCTATGAAAAAATTAATAAATTATTATCGCAACATTATAACAAAGCCCTTAAAAACGAGCGGATCACAGAACAAGGGTTTGAAGCGCTGCTCGAACTAACCACGAAAAGTGGGGACAATGAAGCGCAATTAATTGAGCACACCGTAGAGTTATGTCAAAAACTGACTGAAAGCAAAATCGCTTATTGGCATTATATCAGTGACGACCAACAGCGCATTGAGATGATCAAATGGTCAAAAGCCACCGAAAAAGGATGCCAAGCAGCCTTTGACCATCATTATCCAATCGCCAAAGCGGGCATTTGGGCAGATAGTGTTAGGAAACAGACACCCGTTGTCCATAATGACTATCCAAACTATGACGGTAAAAAAGGCCTGCCCGAAGGCCATTTCTACCTAAGCAGGCATATGAGCGTTCCTATTTGCGATAAAGGTAAAGTGATTGCGGTTATAGGCGTTGGCAATAAAGAAGAACCCTATAATCGACATGATGTGATGCGCCTTCAGGTGTTTGGCGAAAGGATCTGGGAAATCATCAAAACCAACCGCCTAAAAGATGAAATGCTCATCACCGAAAATAACCTGAGGGCTATTGAAAAAGTTGCCCGCGTTGGCGTTTGGGAACTTGACTTGAAAACCCAACAAATAAAATGGTCCGATGAAGTATATGATATATTTGACATAAAGGATAAAACCCAAGCCCCTACATATGAAGACTTTCTCGAAATGATTCACCCAGCTGACCGTGATATCGTTGCAGAAAGCTATTCACAATCTATTAAACGCCGTCAAGATTATCATGCGCGCCATCGCATCATTCAACAGTCTTCTAAAACGATTAAATTTGTCGATGAACGTGGCAAGCATATTTATAACGAAGACGGTGAGGCCATTAAATCAATCGGAACAGTTTATGATATCAGCCCAATTATTAAGGCCGAAAATAGATTTAGAAGCGCTCTTAACGGGGCCATTTCGGTCTTAAGCAAAACCTTAGCCGTGCGCGACCCATATACCGCGAGACACCAAAGCAACGTCACCCAAATTGCCCTGGAAATTGCCCGAAAACTGAAATTCAATCACCGTCAGCTGGAGGGGTTAGAATTAGCGGCAGAGGTTCATGATATTGGCAAAATTTATGTGCCTGCCGAAATTTTAAACCGCCCAGGGAAACTGACCGAAGCGGAAATGACGATTGTAAAATCCCATACAAAAGTTGGCTATGACATTCTCAAAGAAATTGATTTTCCTTGGCCTGTGGCTGATATTGCCCATCAGCATCATGAAAAGCTGGATGGTAGCGGCTATCCCCAAGGACTGACGGCTGATCAAATATTACCAGAAGCCAAAGTGCTGGCGGTCGCAGATATGTTTGAGGCTATTGTCTCTCATCGCCCGTACCGTGCTGCACATCCACTAAGTTTTGCCCTTGATATTTTAAAAAAAGAAAAAGGACGCACCCTAGATGAAGACGCGGTTGATGCCTGCCTAGAATTGATCGATAAGGCCAATCCAGTTTTCACAAAAATTATCTCGTTGGGCCAATCCCCAAAAACCTAACAATGATCAATGAAAAACATTAAATGGGCTAAATATCTATTGGCCGCAGAAGGCACTGACGGTTTATCAACCTTTTAATCAACATACTGGGCTATTGATGCAGGGGTAGGGTAAAATAAAAGGTTGCGCCTTCGTCATCGCCTGTATCAGCCCATATTTTACCCTTATGGGCATTGACAATTTTCTTACAGGTTGAAAGGCCAAGCCCCATACCATCAGGCGATGTTTCAGCTTCAACGCTACCACGATCAAATATATTGAAGATGGATTGCAAATGCTCTTGAGGGATGCCGGGGCCGTTATCAGCGACACCAAAGACCACCATATTATCGGCCTCACGTAAATGTGCAGTGATCTGAATAACAGGCTTATCTTTATTATTATATTTAAGCGCATTGGCAAGTAAATTGTTCAATACTTGAACAATAAGGGCTTCATTGACATTCACCTTCAAGTCTTGATCATAATCCACTGAAAGGGTGACCTTGTCATTATCAGACAGCCCATTGGTGGTGTTTATCGCCAAGGTGATAAGACTATCAACCGAGCATAATTGTGAAGAAAACCCGCTACCCTTTGAAATATGATTATAAAGCTGAGTGATCAGGTTTTGAGCATAGTCAGCAGATTGTTCAATCACTTTAATATAGTCCAAGGCCTTTTCATAACTGTTGCTTTTTATATAAATTTCGATCATCTCAGTTAACGTTATAATCCGGCCAATGGGATCACGTAAATCATGGCTTAAAATGCGGCTAAAGTTGGCTAAATCAATATTCTTTTGTTCCAACTCATTGGTATATTCTTTAATTTTTTCCTCGGCTTCGCGTCGCATGGTCTGATCAACAATGGTTAGAACAACCGCCACATCTTCTGAGTTTTCAACCTTACCAAGGCCAATATCCAAAGGAACAATGTCACCATTCTTTTTATAGCCATAAAGACCATCATTATTTTCCATAGGCCGCGACAAATTACCTTCCATAAATTTATCACGGTATTTTGGATGCAGTCCAGCAACAGAAGGCGGCACCAACATCTCAACCTTTTGCCCTAATAACTCTTGTTCTGAATAACCAAACAACGCAATTGTATTGTCATTCACCAAGCTTATCTCGCCTTCGGCATTGACCGCTAAAATCGCCACATTCATATTGCGGAAAGTTTTCTCTAAATTGTTGTGCCACGATGAAACGGCAAAGCGATAATTTTTATTCTGTAGGTAAAAATAAAACGCCACAACAATCAAAAACAGCATGGAAAAACCACTGACTAAAAACAAATACCAAATGTGGGCTAGATATAGATCACCAGAGTCAGGATTGATCGCTAAAGTTAAGGTTAATTTTTCATCCCCAATGGGATAAAAATATTGCTGTGTTTTTTGATCCCACCCGAACCCTTCTGGGCTTTGACCATAAACAACATCTTGACCAAATTGTATTTTCAAATAAGAATCATTATAGCGAACATCTTGTGCAAGCTGTTCAAAGAAAGCACCCAAGTCAGCCACAAAAATTAACGTTGAAGGCTGATCATTATGAACAAACATTCTACTATGAATAACCTGCCCCGATTGAAGGCCTTCACCCCTTAAAAGCGACCATTGCGACAATGTGCTCTCTTGCTGCCCGTTTTCAAAATGGGCTTGTTGGATACTTTGCTGAATATTCGGCCACAACAATGTCTCTAATGCCTCATAATCCAATAGATTTTGATCAAGATGTTGCCACATAATTTGGTTATTTTGCACAATCATAACCGCCAACACTGTTGGGTGTTGTTGCAGCAACCAATCCACTTGACCAGCCAGTTTTGTTTCCAATAAGGTGGCCTCAGCTTCCAAAAATGTGGTTAATTTGACAGCGTCTAATTGCAGGCTTTGTTGATAAAGGGTGATATCCTTTTCAACGCTAATAGCCGTAGAGGCGAGATAATTTTGTTCGCTTTGTTCTTCAATTCGAAACTCAGCTGCTGATAACCCTAAAACAACTGCAATACCTATCGACAAGACCGTACCAACATAAACCTTGTGGCTACCCTCATCGGACCATGCTCGTTTTCGCTTTATCAAAACAGCCAGCACTAAAAAGAAAACAAATAAAGCCGTATGAAGGGCCATCTCGCGCATACCAAACCAAGAATAGGCCGTTTCAATATTCAACATATAGCCAATAAGCGCAATGATCGCCAATGATAATGGCACTGACATAATGACCATAATCGTCAAGACGGTCCGCTTATTCCACGTCAAAATATGCATTAATTCTAAGGATACTATGCACAGACTTAAGGAGGTCATTATCGACATTCTGCCAGGAAAGACAGGCGCATCCTCAACCACAAACATTTGATCAATGCCAATATCCCAACCAAAGGCATATTGAACCAAATTCAAGAACGACAGCAGAAAGACTAAAAGAGCCAGTAATCTTGACAGACCATAAAAATAGCGCGTGACTAAAACCGACAAAGACAGCAGTGCAAGTGAAAGGGCAGTATTGAACTGCATGGCCGAGTTAGTGCCAAGGAAGATGGGCCAATCAAACCCAAGAACCCACGCACCCATCACCATCAAACACAAGACAAAAATCAAGGCTGGTACAAATGATGTTAATATATCGCGGCCACTAATATAATTGCCCATTGATCACTTCAATCTCGTCTACGCTAACGATTGATATTGTCTTTAGGGAAAGATGCTGTTGATGTCATCTTTCACACCTGTCATTTGCCAACGGCCCAATGAAACAGGGATACCCCCTATGCTATTTAATTCGTCAAAAAAGTCTTTCAAACGGAAAACCTCATTATTCTCTTCTTTTATACGGGCATAATCTGCCATGGCGCGTTCAAGAAGGTATTTGCCTGTGATATAGCTGGTTCCATAACCCGGTTGACGCAAATATAAATGCTGCTCAAAAATCAACAAATCTTTCTCTGTTTTCATCCAACCGCGCGGGGTATAATTCATGTGAATTTCGCCAGCTTCTTCCATGGTCATCATGTTGGCATGGGCATATAATGACCCCAAACCACGGGCTGCCCGTTGTGCCAGCATGATATAAACAATTTCACGACCACGGGGGTTGTCATCATATAGGCCCGCATGCATGAAAATTTCTTCAACCCCTGTGGCTGTGCCTTCGTTACGGCTATCAAAAATATTATAAAGCACAGAACCACGGCGAATATCGCGCTCGTGCGGCTCATACTCCATACGCGCTAATTCAAACCAATGATAAAAATGTGAATACAGCGGCAACGGGTCATAATGCATGCCAATATAGAAGAAATTACGCTTATCTTTTGGCACAAAGCTGCCTTTTTTTGCCTCCAAAGCAGGACGGAAATAATCAGGCACCGTTACCACTTCTTTCACGTCTAAAAAGGTCAATAATTTATCAACTGCTGCATCGGTTAATTTTTCAAAATCTTCCGGCGTATCGGCAGATTGCAATGGCGGCAAATCGCGGTTGCGATGTTCTTCTAATTTTAATGAAGACCAAGCGCGATCCAATTCTCGCTTTAAAAGGGTCACTTCCTGATCCCATGTCATGGGCACCAAGTGAACATTCTGTTGATACCAAGTATAATTCTCTTTCCCAATGCCTGATGGTCCTGTTTTCTTTTGTCCTTCTACCTCTAACCATGAAATCAAGTTTTCCGTTGACGTCATGGCTGCGGTGATCGCGACATTTAAGGCGTCGTTTCCATAATCCCTGACATCCTCTTGCAGTCCTTTTAAAATATCATACTGCTCGCGGATATCACGAATACCCGCAATCCACAGCTCCCGCGCATTACCGGTTAGGTTAACCTTAGCTTGATCATTCAAAGGTGGAATAACCGCTAACTCTTTGGTAAGGCGGGCTTGCTCATCTGCGCTTAAAGGGAATTCGTATGTCCATAATTCAACAACCGCATGATGCGTTGGTCCCTCATGGGCGGGGACATCGCTTTTATACGTCCAAATTGAATTATAAAAGGCAGGGTCGCGCACCCATGGCTTTAAAACGCGATGATTAAAGTCAAAGCCGTTCATTTCAGCGCGCACAACATGCCAATCTGCCTGATCAGCCACAGGCCAACTTTCAATGTCCATCGCCATTAATTTATCGCGTAATGCCATCACTTTCTGATGGCGCTGGGTCATGACTGCTGCGGTATAATCTGGCGCACCGTTAAGAAGGGTCGGCGTTTCCAACTGACGCCACTCTTTAAAAAGCGCCACCAGTTCCCCATGTGTTGACGCCTGCACAGCACCCGTCAAAGAAACCGAAGAAACCAGAATTACTACCCATAGCTTTTGCAATGACCGAAAAATACCCACGCACCCCTCCTATAAAATATTAAACGCCTGAATAATATAAAGAAAACTACAGGAAAATAAAGCCTTATTCAAACCAGTAATGTGATATAATGATGATCAATTTTAGACATTTTTTATTTACATTTTGCAAAATAATCTAAATAATAGCCCAATTAAAGCTATGTCCTGTTTTTGTCACAAGGTTATATTTAAAGGGGATTAAGGGTGCCAATTGCAGCCAAGATACCAGAAAACGAAGAAAAACGTATCAAAGCTTTAAATAGTTATTGTGTATTAGACACACCGCCAGAGCAAGGCTTTGACCGCCTCACCAGTTTAGCAGCCACCATTTTCAAAGCCCCTATTGCTCTTGTATCCTTGGTTGATCGTGACCGCCAATGGTTCAAGTCCCGGGTTGGTCTTGGCGCCACTGAAACCCATCGTGATCTGGCATTTTGCGCTCACGCCATTTTAAACAGCACGGTTTTCTATATCCATGACGCTACCAAAGATCCACGCTTTTGCGACAGCCCCCTTGTAGTTGGCCCACCCAATATCCGCACTTATTTAGGCGCACCCTTAATCACCCCTGAAGGGTTACATCTCGTGTCTCTTTGCGTCATTTTTGATGAGGTTACCGACATTCCAGAAGAAAAATTTGTCATGCTGGAACAGCTAGCCGCCGTTGTCATTGACGAATTAGAACTGCGCTATGCCTATGAAGATGCCCGACAAGCCCGAGAAGAGGCTAACCTTGCCAACGAGGCAAAATCAACCTTTTTGGCCAACATGAGCCATGAGATCAGAACACCAATGAATGGCATCACAGTCATGCTGGAAACACTGGTCAACAGCAGCTTGGATGAAAAACAATTTATGATGGCCCGCACGGCGTTGCAAAGCTCGCGCGAGCTAGTGGATATCATCAATGATATTTTGGATATCTCTAAACTGGAAGAAGGCAAGATAGAGCTAAACCCCACAGCCTTTTCGCCCCAAGAACTGGTGACCAATTTAACCAATTTATTTTCCGAAGTTGCCTCACAAAAGGGCCTACGCCTTCTTATCGAGGGCCTTGATCGGTTACCAGAGTATCTGACGGGTGATGCCATGCGCATCAGACAGGTAATAACCAATCTGTTAAATAATGCCATTAAATTTACCGACCAAGGTGATGTTACCCTTAATATTGAAACCACGGATAAAACCGTAAAATTCAGTGTGATCGACAATGGCATTGGTATCAGCAAAGAAAACGCTGAACGCCTGTTCCAACGCTTTATTCAGGCTGACATCACCATTTCCCGCCGGTATGGCGGTAGCGGACTTGGCTTGTCGATTTGCAAACAACTGATTGACCTGATGGATGGCAATATTGGCGTCAACAGTGTCGAAGGTGAAGGCAGCA
Organism: uncultured Alphaproteobacteria bacterium; assembly: GCA_937126915.1. Lineage (GTDB taxonomy): Bacteria > Pseudomonadota > Alphaproteobacteria > Sphingomonadales > SMXR01 > CAKZLM01. Next base: position 6,802 of record CAKZLM010000008.1, on the reverse strand, counting down.
CATTCTGGTTCCAAATCCCCAAAATCACTCCGCAAAAAAGTGATCTGGAAAACCAAAATGACAATGTCCACAATCTGATTATTGATCAGTTTGAGCAAAATAATGCCCAGCTTAATATTTTAGCCGCTGACGACAATGCAATTAATCGTCAAGTCCTAAAAATGGTCATGGAAGACCTAAACCAGCAGGTCACCCTTGTAGAAAATGGCCAGCAAGCCCTCGACAAATTGAACGAAGAAAGCTTTGACGTGGTTTTAATGGACATTCAAATGCCCGTGATGACGGGCATTGAGGCCACCGAAGCCATTCGCAACAGTGGACAGCCCTATAAAGATATTCCCATCATTGCCATTACAGCAAACGCCATTAAGGGGGTTGAAGAAGAATATCTAATGGCTGGCATGGACGGCTATATTCAAAAACCGTACAAGCCACAAAAAATTCTTCATGACATATTAACTATTATCAGAAATAAGACCTAACGCACTGATATAGTTGGACTTAAATAATAAGTTCACAGTTTTCTAAATCGGATATATACTAGCCATAATTATAAGGTAGGGCTAAAGACATGTCTGGTGACTTAGAGACAGTATTAGAAGAAATTAAGCAGAAGTTTGTGCAAAAAACGCCTGACTATATGGCTACTGTTCAAGAAACAATTGATCTTATCGAACCAAAATTACCTGATCTTGACATGCAAGATGTAACCGAATTTCGCGAGCGCATACACTCATTTGCTGGGGCCGCTGGTCAAGTGGGCTATCCTGATTTGCGCATGATGGCAAAAGATATTGAGCGTAAATGCCTTAATATACTGCAAGAAAACTGCTCTGACACTTCTACTGAAATGGAAGATGCTATCAGCCTCTTTATGATCTTAAAAAATAAAACCAAAAAACTGACATAAAGGTTTTTCGTTCAAACGCCACGAAGGCTTCTCCTCGCTTATCTTTATCTTGTTTCCCGATCGTCCCTTTGGTCCTCCGATGAAACACGCTGAAGGCTCGGAATTGCTTTCGCAATTCGATAAGCTGAGTTCTCTGATCGCGGTGAAAACCGCGACAGCCTTGAGCGAGCCTCATGTGACGACCAAAGGGAGGATACAGAGGCAACAACAAAGCGAAAATCTGAGCGGAAAACAAAAAAAGAGCCACCCTTAGGCAGCTCTTTAGTTATTATATTTTTAAGCGCTTACTTATTTTTTAAAGTAATCTGGCAGGGCTGGCACCACTGGTTTTTTCACAGGGTTTTTCTCCAACTCTTCCAATAAGTGCTTAACCGTTGCTTCAAGCTGCGGATCACGACCTTGGCGCCATAGGGCAGGATCAAATTCGACCTCAATATCTGGGGCCATGCCTTGATTTTCCATTTCCCATTCACCATCCATACCAAAGATGGCGGCATCAGGGGCGGTGACCGCACCTCCATCCATCAAGGTTGGCAGGCGTTGCGCAGCGACCAAGCCGCCCCACGTACGCTTACCTACTAACTTACCAGCATTATCCTTGCGGAAGAACCACGGCATGGCATCACCGCCAGAGCCTGCCATTTCATTAATGATCATGGCTTTTGGTCCATAAATAGCACCGGCAGGAACAGGCACCGTCATATCACCATAACGGAAATAGATGTTTGCCAAGTGTGATTTTTGCATGGTTTGGGTAACGTAATCAGCCAGTGATCCACCACCGTTGAAACGCTCGTCCAGCACCGCACCTTGCTTGTCGGTTTGGGCATAGAAATAACGATTAAAGCTGCGGAAGCCACCACCGCCAGTGTTTGGAATGTAGATATAGGCTAGTTTACCATCGCTTAATTCATACGTTTTACGGCGGTTGCCTTCAATCCAATCAATGTTGCGCAAGCCATTTTCGCTGGCAACAGGCAACACGATTAGTTCACGAACATCGCTGCCATCAGCATTGCTCGACACGCCAATACGGGTTTGCTTGCCCGCAGTTGCTTCAAAAGCGGCATAGACATTTTGATCAGCGGTGAGGTCAACACCGTTAACACTGATTAAATAATCCCCTTCTGAAACATTCAAGCCAGGCTGACCCAATGGGGCCGTTAAGTCAGGGTTCCAGTTCTCACCATTATAAATTTTGGCAAAACGATAACGCCCGTTATCGACCTCGTAATCAGCCCCCAACAAGCCACCTGCCACACGGTCAGGGCGGTCCATATCACCACCGCGAATGAACATGTGACCAATGGTTAGTTGGTTCAGCATTTCCGTGAACAAATAACTAAGGTCAGAGCGATGCTTCACTGACTTTAAGTAAGGCGCATAGGTTTTCTTGGCCCACTCAAGATCAAGACCATGCATGTTTTCAGCATAGAAGAAGTCCCGCTCACCGCGCCACACTTCATAAAACATTTGCGACCATTCATCTTGAGGTACAACACGCACACTCATATCCGATGTTTTGATGGTGCCACCGGGTTTGCCCATGGCACTAACCGCGGCAATAGACCAACTGCTTGGACCACGTCGCACCAAGGCCATTTTACCATCATCTGAAATAGTGGCGGCTTGTAGGCCTTTTGCTACCTCAGAAAACGATTTTTTCTTCGGGTCATATTTATGCACACTGATGCTTGGGCGGCCGCGATCAGGGGTTACCCATTGATAGGCATAGAAAGTACCCTTATCGCCAGCTTCTAAGCCACCATAGGTGCTGCTGGGCGCTGGCATGGCAATGATGCGGCGTTCAATACCGTCAAAATCAATGGTAATGCCTTTATCATCTTTTGCCTCAGCTTTGGCTTCATCACCTTTATCACCAGCATCGTCTGCCGATGACTTTTCAGCAGGTTTTGGTGCTTCATCATCGCTGCTAGGTTTTAAGGGTGACATTTCATCCTTTTGCAACACCGCGGCATAAATGCTGCGGGTTGAACGACGGCCCATACCAGACATATCAGCCCAACTGATGCTTTCCCCCATGTTGGTGCTGGCGGTGAAATACAAATACTTGCCGTTCTTATCAAAGGTTGCGTGACGAGCGTCACTCATACCATCGGTGATTTGCGTGCTTTCCCCCGTTTCCAAAGAATAAACAAACACACCGCGCAACACGTTCGGCAATATTTTGGCATACGCCATATATTTACTATCTGGCGACCAGCTTGGTTCTAACACATCACCAAAATTAATCGGGTTTTTATCAACCTTTTTAGGTTCAGGATTATCGTCAGTTAAATCAACATACCATAAGGTTAAACCACGATCCCTGAAGGCAATTTTTTTGCTGTCTGGCGACCAAACAGGATTATAATAAAACTGTGGCGGCAGGGTAATGGCGCGGGCTTTATCATGACCTTTTTGATCAATGATATGCAGCGCATATTCACCGCTAATTTCAGAGAAATACGCCACCGATTGACCATCAGGTGACCAAGCTGGATCACGCTCCATCACGCCCGGCGTATTGGTCAAATTACGCACATCGCCCTCTTTTGCGGGCACGGTCATAATTTCACCGCGCGCCTCAAAAACAGCGCGCTTACCCGTTGGTGACAAATCAAAGTTTGAAATCCGATCTGCGACTTTTTTATAATGCGAACGAACCGAGGTCACATCAGCGTTTACCGTGATCGATACTTTTTGTGATGTGCCGCTGGCAATATCATAAATATGGATAGTGCCAAATTGTTCGTAAACAATGGTGTTATCAGGGCCAGCACTGGCTGATTTAATATCACGCCCGTCATTTTCTAACAATTCAGTAACCGCGCCACTTTCTGGGTCAAACGAGAACAGACGGAACACACCTAAATCACTGTCACGGTCAGAGATAAAATAAACCTTATCACCGATCCACATAGGATACATATCACTGCTGTTTTCATGAGGCACTTTAACAATGCTGGAATCAGACAGTCGAGCAACCCAAATTTTATCTTGTTGACCACCATAATAACGTTTCCACTGCGGCTGCCATTGGTTCAATGGTTCATAGGCAATGTGACTACCATCTGGTGACATTTGACCACGCTCGGCTTGCGGCAGGGGCAATTGCGTTGGCACGGTATCGTCCAACCCCATGGTGAAGAGGCGTAAAAAATTAGAATAGCTGTTGCGGCGCGACGAGAACATCACTTCGCTGCCATCTGGTGTCCAGCCAACGGCCATGTCAGGGCCAGGATGGTAGGTTAGGCGTTTTGGGATACCGCCATTAACATCCACAACAAACACATCAGTGTTGCCATCATATTCGCCTGTAAACACCACTTTGCTGCCATCAGGTGATAAATAAGGATTGCTTTCGGTGCCAACCCCTGTGGTTAGGCGCTCAGCCTCACCACCCGCGCGGTTTACGCGCCACAAATCACCGGCGTATGAAAACACAATATGATTGGCGCTCATGGTTGGTTCACGATAAAGCGTGTTATCCTGCGCATTGGCAGGGCTAACGGATGCGGTCATGGCCGTTGAAGCCAATAACGCCGCTGATAAAAGATACTTCTTTTGAAATTGCATAAGAATTCCCCCATAGAATTGCTGTCGAGGCATGAGTTTAGACAGAGGGAACAAGCTTTGTCATCAAAAATCAGGTTTTTTGGGCGATCACAAATATGCGATGAAAGGGGAAAAGCGTCTTGCCATCATCGCCCTTAGGATAAGCTTTAGCAGAACCCTCGCAATAAAGTCGCCAAAATTCTGCGGCTTGATCAGCGGGCAACACATCCAACAAAACCCCTAGCGTGGTGCCTTTGAGCCATTCAGCCACCGCAAAGTCTCCCTCTAACTGATGGTTATAGACATTTTCAAAGACCCGCACCTTAACGCCTTTCTTTTTGAGAAGCTTTTGATACTCATCAATCTGCAAAACTGGGGCGGTTCTCAGATGCGGTTTTAAGGTTGCAGCCCAAGGCCCATCGCTGGCAAGGTCATGCAAAATAGTATGAGAAGGTTGCTGCCAATTATTGGGCATTTGCACTGCTAAAACGCCGCCCTTGACCAACCATGTCATCATTTTGGGGAACAATATTTCATGATCCCCAAGCCATTGAAGGGCAGCATTAGAAAAGATGAAATCAACTGGCCTGCGCGGTTGCCATGTTGCAATATCGGCTTGTTTGGCATGAACACATAATTTTAGATAATTAGCTGGGATTTTCGCCAGCATTTCTGCCGACTGATCAAGTGCCAAAATGCTGCCGCATTCAAAACGTTTTAATAAATGTGGGATGGCTTGGCCCGACCCACAGCCCAAGTCTAATATACGAGCGACATCCAAATCATCTTCAAAGTGAACCGCCGCCAGCAAATCCAATAAGGGCTGACGGCGTTCATCTGCATAAAGGTTATATTGATCTGGATCCCAGCTCATAAGGGGCTATTCAGACCAATCGGCTTTTGCCAAATCAGCCTCTGCCGCGATGTAGCCAAACGACATTTTACTACTGCCTTTCATAATATCCATTAACAGCGATTTAGCCTTGGTCTTATCACCATTATAATAATACCAATTTGCCAAGCCATAAGCGATGGAGGCATTGCTTGGGTCTTCGGCATTAATCTCACCCAAATCTTCAACCCCAATCATGCCGGCATAAAGTTTACATAAATCGTAATAGCTTTGATTTTCAATGATGGTCATGTCAGGTCTGATCACATCCAAAACCGCGTTGGCTTCTTCCTGTTTTCCTTGTCGGCGCAGAATCATATAACGCCAATGGGTCACTGAGACCAAATTATCGTCATTATTGTTAATCTTGCGTCCATTACTAAAAGCCCTAAAAGCGGGTTCCCATTCCTGCTTTAAATAATGCGCTAGGCCATAGTGATACCAAATATTGCCCTGGGTCGTGCTAAGGGGAATATTTTGCGCGTTGGGTAGGCCATCTGGCTCAATGGCATTGTCTTTATAAGCCATCAACATCGCCGCCATTTGATAATCAGCCAGCGAGCGATCTAAATCACGTATACTGATATATCGGTGTCCACGATGACGATACAAACGCTCATCATCGGGGAATTTTTCAATCGCCTTGGTAAAAACATCAATGGCCGCGCGATAACGACCCAAATAAGCCGTGCGACGCCCATACCAAATATGCGCCATAACATCATCGGGATTTGCTTCATAATCAGCCTTTGCTTTTTCATAAAGCGCTAACATACGCTCTGACTGGCTATAGTTTTCTGCAATTGGCTGGCCCATAAACGACACGGCCTCTGCCCCATTAGGCACATCAGGCAAATGATCATGGGCATTAACATTAACCGCCGTTAGCGTCGACAGCAACAGTCCTGAAGCAATCATTCCTTTTAAAAAGTGTTTCATATCTTATCCCCCCACATGGCTCTCTTAACTGTTTAACACCCTTGATCATGCCTTATATTGGTCAATGGATTCAAACAATTTTGTCACCAACGTTTTTTCATCCTCGCTTAATTCAGGTTTCCACACCTCAAATAAAAGGATGTAACGGGTTTGATCGCTATCGTTCCACGCCTCATGCTCAATGGTATCATCAAACAACCAAACCTTGCCTTTTTGCCAATAACGAACATCATTTCCCACACGAAAACCACAGCCCTCTGGCACGATCAACCCTAAATGACCGATCAATCGCGTATTGGTCATACCTGTATGGGGTGGAATTTTTGCCCCCGGCTTTAAAACCGAAAACAGGATATTGGGCGAACGCTGGCCCATATGAAGGATGGGCAGGTCATCCAGAGCTTTAAGCGTGTTCGGGCATTTTTCTGCTGCTTCTCTCACAATCTCGCCCTTGCGCCCTCGATAAAAGGCACTCCAACTATCATCCTCCTGCATGCCGTGAC
>CAKZLM010000007.1 GCA_937126915.1 uncultured Alphaproteobacteria bacterium | reverse complement strand
CAGCCGTAAGCGACAACACTTGCGCGGCTGTATCAGGAATTTTAACCGTATCACCGCCAATTACGGCAATATCAACCCGCGCTTGATCTTCTGCTAGGCCATTAACAAAGGCTTCTAACCATTTTTCATCAATGCTTTTTAAGGATAAACCCAACAAATAACCAACAGGCTTAGCCCCTGTTGCCGCTAAATCAGACAAGTTGACCCGCAGAAGTTTTTTGGCCAGCAAATCAGGGCGTACATCAGAAAAATAATGCACACCTTCCACCATCATATCTTTGGTGAAAATCAGTTGTTGCCCTACTTTAGCTTTAAAGCTGGCGGCATCAGACAGCAGTTGATAACTTTCAAGCTGGTCATTTGATTCCGCCGTTAGCGGCTTAAAATAGCTTGATATTAATTTAAACTCATCCACAGTAACTTCCTAACAGAAGGTGCCTGCACACAATGATGGTCGTTTAAGAGCGCACAGTTTTAGCAATATTATCCAAAACGCCGTTCACAAACCTTGCTTGAGTTTGGTCATAAAAAGCATGGGTCACATCAACATATTCATTAATAACAACGGCTGTTGGTACATCAACCCGTGATTTCAACTCGTAACTACCGGCTTCTAAAATGGCCAAAAGGATGCGTTCAAGACGAGTGACACTCCAACCCTTGCTTAATGCGCCACCGATAAGCTCATGCAATTCTTCTCTATTGCTTGTTACACCACGAACAATATCAGCAAAAAAGTCATCGTCAGCGGGGGCATAAAGATCCCCCTCCACCTCTTGACCTAAACGATGCTCTTTAAATTCTAGAACAACAGTGTCAGCATTGGCTTCGTCATCTTGCAGCAATTGATACAAGGCTTGAACAGCACCTAAACGAGCAGAACTGCGGGGAGCAGGCTGGGTATGTTTATTTTTATTTGTCATTTAAATTCACACTATCTTAAGAGACCAAAACGATCTTTTAATGCCAACATTTCAATACAGGTTTTAGCGGCCCAGCCGCCTTTATCGCCCTTGTCCACACGTGCACGAGCCATTGCCTGCTCTTTATTTTCAGTGGTTAAAACGCCATTACCAATTGCCAAAGAGTAATCTTTCGTTAATTCAGCAATGCCGTTCATGGTATTTTCACAGACATGGTCATAATGCGACGTTTCACCACGGATCACACAGCCAAGCGTGATAAAGCCATGAAAACGATCTTCACCTTCATAAAGCTGCATTGATTTAATCGCAAATTTAACGGCCGCAGGAATTTCCAAACAACCAGCAACCTCAACCCGTTCATAGGTGCATTCTTTGCGGCTTAAAACACCCACAGCCCCTTTAACCAATTCTGCCGTCACATCAGGATAATAATGCGATTCTATGATTAAAAAATGGGGAGTTACAGCAACTTCCTCGCTCATGTATCTTCCTTTCGACGCCTCACACAGGTCCCTTATAGCACTATTTTATGGGACGGTAATCAATAATATTGAGGTCGTACCCCTCAAGACCAACCACTGTTCTTTTATTATTAGATAGAAGAATAATATCACGCACCCCTAAATCGCAAAGGATTTGTGCACCAATACCATAATCCCTCAAATCGCCCGTGGCTAATTTTTCGCGTTGCTCGCCATTTCTCATGCGAATAACGTCTGATAATTTGGTTGGGCGGGTATCGCGTATAATCACAATTACCCCATTACCTTCATCACCAATAATCTCCATTGAGCGCTGTAATTGGCCAGACTTATCGCTATTTTCGTTCAATAAATCAGTGAATAAGTTCATCGCATGCATACGCACCAAGGTTGGTTGCTCGGGCTTAACCTCGCCTTTCACCAAGACCATATGTTCGGCATAGCTGGCTTTGTTAACAAAGGTTTTTACTTGCCAATCACCACCGTGTTTGCTGGTAAAGTCAGTGCCAACCAATTCTTCAACCAAATGATCGTTCTTGTGACGATAAGCAATAAGATCACGAATGGTGCCAACTTTCAGGCCATGTTTTTTAGAAAACTCGACCAAATCAGGCAAACGCGCCATGGTGCCATCGTCATTCATAATTTCACAAATAACCGCCGCAGGATTAAGCCCAGCAAGGCGCGAAATATCGACAGATGCCTCAGTATGACCAGCACGCACTAGCACACCGCCATCACGAGCCTTCAACGGGAACACATGGCCCGGCGTTGCCAAATCATTTTTGCCTTTGGTTGGGTCAACCGCTACAGCAATGGTGCGGGCACGATCAGCCGCTGAAATGCCTGTGGTTACGCCCTCTTTTGCTTCAATAGAGGTGGTAAAGGCTGTTTCGTGGCGCGATTGGTTATCGCTGCTCATCAGTGACAAGCCTAATTCCTCAACCCGTGCGCTAGACATGGCAAGGCAGATCAAACCACGGCCATATTTTGCCATAAAATTAATCGCATCAGGGGTTGCCATTTGCGCTGGAATAATAAGGTCACCCTCATTTTCACGATCTTCATCATCAACCAAGATATACATGCGGCCATTACGCGCATCATCAATAAGATCTTCAATAGGGGATAAAATAGCCTCAGGCACAAATAATTCCTTTAGAATTGTAGTTTGATTAGCTTTGCTGCAGATCATTCATGCGCTTGAGATAACGCGCTAAGACATCAATTTCAAGGTTTACTTTGTCTCCAACCTTGGCAGCACCAAAAATTGTCATTTTTTGTGTGTGTGGCACCAAATTAACTCCAAAGCTTTTATCATCAACCTTATTTACCGTTAACGACGTGCCATTAAGGGTAACACTGCCTTTTTCTGCAATATAACAGGCAAGGCCATCGGGAAAGCTGAATGTATAACGCTGGGAGGCACCATCATCTTTAATGGATAATATCTCGCTAAGGCCATCGACATGACCCGTGACAATATGTCCGCCCATTTCATCACCCACTTTCAATGAGCGCTCTAGGTTAACCTCTGTACCCAATTTCCATTCACCCAAAATGCTCCGAGACAGGGTTTCAGCACTAACATCAAAGGCCAAGCTGTCGTTAGTTTTCTCAACCACGGTTAAACACACGCCTGAACAACAAACCGAGGCACCAATGTCAATATCATCCGTTGCCCATGATGTTTTAATCACCACACGCAAATCACCTTGAAGATCCAGATCAACAACCTCACCAATGTCGGTAATAATTCCAGTAAACACGACTTAGTCCTCTTTTTTACGGCGATAAACTTCTAGAATATCAGGCCCTAATTCTTCCATCATTATCCGATCAAAGCATTGTGTATCAGCTATTGCATCGACACCCAAGCTTTTAAATACCGCCAAACCATCATCACCAATGATCATTGGCGCCCGATACCAATATATCTCATCAACCATATCAGATACCATAAAGGCGGTTGATAATTCAGCCCCTGCTTCAATCATCACACTGTTAATGCCACGGTTAGCAATATCCATCATAACGGCTTTTAGGTCATACGGGTCAATTTCGGCAATTGGTTCAGCCCATGTATCATTTAAATGCTGTGGATCACCACCATAAACCCATGTTGCCACCTCATTGGCCGTTTTGATAATTTTATGATTAGGCGTCACACGACCACGACGGTCTAAAACAATTCTAATGGGCGAACAATGTTCATAGCCGTTTAGGCGGCAGGTCATCATCGGGTCATCTGCCAAAACGGTGCCTGATCCCGTTAAAATGGCATCTGAACGCGCCCTTAAGCCATGACCGTGATCGCGAGCTTGCTGACTTGTGATCCACTGACTGTGCCCCGTAACAGTAGCAACTTTACCATCCAAACTGGTAGCAACCTTTAAAGTAATGTAGGGCAAGCCATAATGCTGACGCCTAAAAAAGGCGCGATTAATTTCAATGCCCTCATCAAAGCCTAAGCCTAAATCAACTCTTACTCCAGCCAACTTTAAAATCTCTAATCCTTGGCCTTTGACCCGCTTATCAGGATCAATAACGGCAACTACCACGCGGGCAATTCCTGCATCTTTTAATAATCCCGCACACGACGGCGTTTCTCCAACATGAGCGCAAGGTTCGAGCGTCACATAGGCCGTAGCCCCTTTAAGTAACAACTTATCTTCAACCTGCATAAGCGCCACTTGCTCTGCATGGGGGCGACCGCCCTGCTTGGTGGCCCCTTCTGATAAAATTTTGCCATCTTTCACAAGAACACAGCCCACTGCAGGGTTAGGGGCTGTGGTCCCAAGGGCTTGTTCAGCCAGCAATAAGGCTTTTCCCATAAAAAAGTGATCCTCACTGGAAAAGCCAGCAGGATCACTGTTGGGTGCCACAGAAAGCTTTATGGGATCAGTCTTCGTTTTCACCGTCTTCAGATCCACCCATGCCATGAACAAATTCATTAAAATCAGACGCTTCACGGAAGTTTTTATAAACCGACGCATAACGCACATAGGCCACCTGATCGATGCCTTCTAACGCTTCCATGATTAGCTTACCAATTGTTTCACTGGGCACATCGCTATCACCCATACTTTCAAGACGGCGTACGATACCGCTGATCATACGTTCAATGCGATCTTGCTCAATTTGGCGTTTACGTACCGCAATGTTAATGGAGCGCTCTAACTTATCACGATCAAACGGTAAGCGACGTCCATTGCGCTTAATGACTGTTAATTCACGCAACTGTACCCGCTCAAAGGTGGTGAAACGACCACCACAGCCAGCACAAAAACGACGGCGCCTAATGGCCGCGTTATCTTCGGTTGGGCGCGAGTCTTTTACTTGTGTATCGTTATTTCCGCAAAATGGGCAACGCATAATGTCCCTCTTATCCTTATTCCCTATTCATTACAGTAAAAACAATTTGGCCCCTATGGTAAAGAAAAAAATCACACCACAAGGGCCAAACCAACCAATTATAGAGTAGGATAAATTGGAAACGCCTCACAAAGCGTGGTTACTTTTTGACGAACAGCAGTTTCAACAGCTTGGTTATTATCTTCACCATTGGCTGCTAAACCATCAACCACCTCAGTGATCATATCAGCAACTTGCAAAAATTCAGCCTCACCAAAACCACGAGTGGTAGCGGCTGGTGACCCAATACGAATGCCTGATGTGATAAACGGCTTTTCAGGATCAAACGGCACACCATTTTTGTTACAAGTAATATGAGACCGCTCTAACGCCTCATCCGCTGCTTTACCGGTAATGCCTTTGGGGCGCAAATCAACCAAAGCAAGGTGGTTATCCGTGCCACCAGAAACCATATCAAAACCATTTTCAAGCAAGCGATCTGCCATCACTTTGGCATTTTTAACCACTTGATCAATGTAGGTTTTAAAGCTTGGGTCTAGGGCCTCTTTGAACGCAACTGCTTTAGCGGCAATAGAATGCATCAATGGGCCACCTTGAAGGCCAGGGAAAACTGCAGAATTAATCTTTTTACCCAGATCAACATTGTTTGATAAAATCATCCCGCCGCGCGGGCCACGCAAGGTTTTATGGGTGGTGGTGGTAACAACATCTGCATAAGGCATGGGTGATGGATGCGCGCCAGTGGCAACCAAACCAGCAATGTGGGCCATATCAACGAACAATAAAGCACCAACGCTGTCAGCAATTTCACGGAATTTAGCAAAATCAAGCACACGTGGGTAAGCAGAAGCACCCGCAATGATCATTTTTGGCTGATGCTTTTTCGCTAAATCAGCAACTTCATCATAATCAATAAGGGCATCTTCACGGCGCACACCATATTGAACCGCATTAAACCACTTACCTGATTGTGCAGGCGGCGCACCATGGGTTAAGTGACCACCAGCCGCCAAAGACATACCCAAAATAGTATCGCCCGGCTGCAGGCATGCCATCATCACAGCGCCATTGGCCTGTGCGCCAGAGTGAGGCTGAACATTAACATACTCACAATTAAACAATTTCTTAGCGCGCTCGATAGCTAGGCTTTCTGCCACATCAACACTGATACAACCCTGATAATAACGCTTTCCGGGGTATCCCTCAGCATATTTATTGGTCAATGGTGTTCCCAAAGCTTCAAGAACTGCAAGCGAAACAATGTTTTCAGAGGCAATTAGCTCAATTTGCGTTTTTTGGCGATCAATTTCGCCTTGTACAGATGCCATCAATTCTGGGTCAACATCGGCCAGATGACCCGTAAAAAAGGAATTCGTCATGGTATTTCGTCCCTAGCTTAGGAAATGATTTAACGTGCCATATGCCCATTTGCAATGACAGTGGGTTCATGCGCACATTAAGCGCATATCACCTGAAACTCAATTCATATCAGCAAAAAATCTGATTAAATTTTGCTCACCCGATTTTGATGGCGACCGCCCTCAAATTCAGTGGTCAAAAACTCATGCAAGCAATCTTTTGCCACCTCAATGCCCGTTAAACGTTCACCAAGGGCTAACACATTGGCATCATTATGTTGGCGCGCCAATCTAGCCATCAAACCATTGGAACAAAGCGCTGCGCGCACACCAGCGTGACGGTTGGCCGCAATGCTGATACCAATGCCTGATCCGCACACAAGAACGCCTTTTGTTGCCTTACCATCTTCCAATGCATTGGCCAAGGCATGACCAAAGTCAGGATAATCAACAGAATCAGGGCCATTGGTTCCTAGGTCAAGGACCTCATAGCCTTTTTCAATTAAAACATCTTTTAACGCATTTTTGAGAATATAGCCTGCGTGATCAGCAGCCATTACAATTGTTTCAGCCATTATTTAATTCCATCAGATTATCATTACGAAGATTAGGATAACCTATATCAGGCGCACATGCCGCGTGCAAGAAGACACATTCAGACAAATTTTATAAATAGTAAAAAATTGGTAAACAAATAGTTAATATTACTTAACAATATTGTTTATGTAGATAAAAAAATGCGTTTTCTGATGAAAACACAACCTTTTCAAATGAAAAAATATTGAAGATTACTGAATAGTACTTTATTGATAATTGCTAGCTTGATCTATAAACAACAGTAATCCCCAAGCTAAAATTAACGTATAAGAAATAACAATAGTAAAAATATCATCAAGAGTGCTTTAAATGAAAGACGATAAAACCCTCGTAGAGTTGACTGCCCAAATCACGTCCGCCTATCTTAGTAATAATCAAGTTAATCATACCCTTGTGCCAGAGTTAATAAAGCAAGTACACAACTCCCTAGACGGCCTAAGCAATGACAAGCCCTCTGCACTGCCCGCCGTAAACATCGAAGACTCAATTACTGATGACTATCTCATTTGCCTTGAAGATGGCAAAAAGTTAAAGATGCTTAAACGCTATCTTAGGTCACGTTATAATTTATCGCCGGAAGACTATCGTGAAAAATGGGGCCTGCCATCTGATTATCCAATGGTGGCACCGAATTACGCAAAAGTAAGATCAAAGCATGCAAAAGCTTCTGGCCTTGGTAAAAATAAAGCAAGTTGACTTTATGTAACGCCCTCAAATGATGATGCCTCGACCTTTTTTATTCGGGGCATTTTCTTTGGCTTTTTTGTTTAAAACATAGAGCAACTTTTTAACCGCTGTTTGTTCCATTTCTTTTTGGGAAATATTACTGGGCGCAACAATGCTAACCTCTGTGCCTGTCTCAGGATCAATGGCGCATACCTTAATGCTTTGCCCCATGGTGATAAACTCAACCAAATAACCTTGTTTTGACGACATACCCTCTCCCCTCACCAAATCCTAGTGACGGTTAAGCAGCTTTTCTGACAACGATACCCAAACGTGCCCAAATTTGATCAAGGGCATCAACCAAACGCGCCATCATATCAGGCCCATGCAAAGGCCCCGGTGTTAGGCGTAAACGCTCGGTTCCGCGCGGAACAGTTGGATAGTTAATAGGCTGCACATAGATATTATAATCAGCCAATAAAATATCCGTAACCTGCTTACATTGCACTGGGTCACCCACCAAAATTGGTACGATATGACTGATCGATGGCATCACAGGTAAGTTTCTGTCTGCTAGCATTTGCTTTAATTGTGCTGCGTGTTGTTGCTGCATGTCACGCTCTAACGAGCTTTTCTTTAAGTGACGCACACTGGCCAAGGCACCAGCAGCCAAAATAGGGCAAGACGATGTGGTAAAAATAAATCCAGACGCATAAGAGCGTATAGCATCAATTAAAACCGTTGACCCAGTGATGTAACCGCCCATAACGCCATAAGCCTTGCCGAGTGTCCCCTCAATAACGGTCACACGATGCTGAAGGTTATCACGGCGCGAGATACCACCACCATTATCGCCGTACATGCCAACCGCATGCACTTCGTCTAAATAGGTCATAGCACCAAATTCATCAGCCAAATCACAAATCGCTTCGATGGGTGCGATATCACCATCCATTGAATATACCGATTCAAAGGCAATAATCTTTGGTCTTGCTGGATCCGTTTCCATCAATTGGCGGCGCAGATCATCAAGGTCATTATGCTTGAAAATTTTCTTTTCGGCTCGGCCTTCCCGCATACCTTGAATCATCGAGGCATGGTTCATTTCATCAGAATAAACCACACAGTTTGGCATCAAAGAGATTAAGGTGGAAAGCGTTGCTTGATTTGAAACATAACCCGATGTGAACAACAAAGCGGCTTCTTTGCCATGAAGGTCTGCTAATTCTTTTTCAAGTTCAACATGATAATGATTGGTGCCACTGATGTTACGCGTACCGCCAGAACCAGCGCCTGTTTCATCCAGGGCTTTATGCATTGCATCAATAACATCAGGGTGTTGACCCATGCCTAGGTAATCGTTGCTGCACCAAACTTCGATATCTTTTTGCTCACCATCTTCTGAAAAAAAGGTTGCCGCGGGAAACTTACCCTTATGGCGCATAATCTCTGTGAATACGCGGTAACGACCCTCTGCTTTGACCTTATCTAGCGCTTGGCCAAAAATTTTTTCATAGTCGATCATTATCAACCTCTAAACTGTAGACGGCAACAGGCCACCATTAATGTCATTATGATAGCCAAAAAAGCCTTTACCGACAAGATTTTAAGCCATGTCGATACACGCTTCTATTATTCTTAAACTATCATATAGGGCGGTTTTGTAAGAAAAGCCACTTCTATTTTACACAAAACGAAGCTGATCGGACCAGAATCTTTCAAGATTTCTTAAGTGACGACGTAAAACTTTCAAATCATTCATATCAAAAAATTCGTCTTCTAAAATCTCTTGCACGTGGCTGTCATACATTCTATCGACCAATTTAACGATATGATGACCTTTTTCAGTGACCGAAATACGGACAGAACGTTTGTCATGTTCAGCCTTCTTATTGGCCAAATACCCCATCTCAACCAATTTCTTTAAGTTATAAGAAACGTTTGATCCATGGTAATAGCCACGGGTTTTTAATTCACCTGCTGTCATTTCAGAATCGCCAATATTATAAATCAACAAGGCTTGAACAGCATTGATCTCATTACGACCAGCTTCTTCAAGGTCATTACGAATGACATCCAACAAGCGACGATGAAGGCGTTCAATTAAACGTAAATTATCCAAGAACATACGCTTGGTTACAGCACCCTCTGATTCATCTCCAATCAATGACGACATTATCATACCCTTTCATAAGGAATTGTTACTTATTGATAAATTTATCTTTTCTTTAAAAAAAGTACAATTCAACTTTATTTAAAATTTTATCCAACATATTCAAAAAAAGGGGCGTGGTCAAATCACGCCCCTTTTCATCATATTTTTGTTGTTTCTTTTCAATTTGTTAGATCATAATCATTGCCAACCAACACCGTTTTCATATCGCCTAGACGAATATATTTCTGTGCCGCCGCCAATACATCCTCAACAGTTACGGCACGAATCCGTTCCGGATAGCTGGCTGACATATCATGATTGCCATAGCGCAGCATCTCAATAGCAAAGGTTCGTGCCGCTGCATCACCATGGTTAAACTGGTCCTCAAAAACACCATCAGCAAGGGCGTTATGGGCAACACTCAACTCCTCAGCCGTTGGCAATTCTTGGGTCATTCTAACAATCTCACCCATGCTGTTATTATAGGTGGTCATCAACACATCATGACGGGACGAGGCATGATAGCTATAGCTACCCGGCCCATACCAATGCGGAACAATATAGCCACTAACATCATTGGTTAGGCCATATTTATCGCGGGTTTCAATGAACAAGCGGGTCCAGAAGTGACCACCGCCAAGAATATAATTCATCACCTCAAAAGCCGCTTCATCCTGCGGTGACATTTGCGGCAAGGAATGTCCAAACACCGCCCAGGTTAGATATTTATCCGCCTTATAATGATCTTTAAGCTTTCCACTATCCTTCAAAACTGGAACCGTTGGATTTGAAGGCGCCATATCAGCTGATAACCCAGCAAACAAACCTTTCAAGCGGCCCTTGACAGCGTCCGCATCAATATCACCAGAATAAGACACGGTGATATTTTTTGCCACAAAATGCGATTGATAAAGCGCCTTAACCTGATCAACGGTTAGCCTTTGATAATCAGCTTTTGTTGGTACATAGCCGTAAGGGTGTCCTGCATAAAGCCGCTGATGAAACTGATCAACGGCCACCGTCATAGACCCATCAACCATGTCACCGGGATTAACTTTGGCCTTAACCCCTGCCATGGCACCATCAATGGCGCTTTGTTCAAGTGTCACATTCAAAACAATGTCCGAGAGCAGTTTTTCAGCCATCATCTGATCTTCTTTTGGCACATTGAGACTTATCTCTAGCCATTCATCATGCAAAGAAACATTATAGTTCGCCACCATTTGGCGTAGCATCTCTTTCATCTGAGCCGATGTCATCGACCCCGTTCCAGCGTTTTTCAAGGCATAGGCCAAGGCCTCAGCCGCGCCTTGATTTTCGTCGCTAATTTTACCCATTTTGACAAAGGCGCTGATGGTCACCATAGGCACGCGATCATCTGCGGCCACATAGGCCTTTAAACCATTATCCAAAGCCACTTGCAACTGCATGGGGTTTGGGCGCTGAAAGGTGCTATCTGGCAAGTTTAGGTCACGCGGGTGAGCATAATCCTGCGCATAAGCTGTTATGGTCATGTTTGTGGCACCAACAAATGAACCAGCCAGCACAGCAACCAAAGCAGCAGATTTTTTTAATTTATTACTCAACATTATTCTGCCTCCTTTGACTGAACGAAACCAAAGGACAAATTGTCTTTAATGAAATATTGCTTAGCAAGACGATTAATATCGTAGCAGAAAGAAACAG
>CAKZLM010000006.1 GCA_937126915.1 uncultured Alphaproteobacteria bacterium | reverse complement strand
CAAACGCGGGGAGTGGTTAATCCTAAAGGCGGGTCATGGGCTAATAGGGGCTTGCCTGTCTCGGTGCGAGTGCCATTGACCACCCAATTGTTGGAACCGAGGCCATCCTCTTGTTGCCGTACCCATACCTGGTGGCTTGGTTTTAGGTCAAGGCCATCATAAATGTCATCTAAGTCGGGCAAGGGCTTTCGGGTTTCATAACGGTAGGGTGGGTAAAATTCGTCAATTTTGCTTTCATCGAAATTATACCACATTTGCAAGCGGTTTAATTCTTTGCGCCAATTGCCCGATAAATCCCACGCCATCATCTTGGTCCATGCAATGCTATCAATGGGTGACCACGGTTCAATATTGCTGTGCTGCGTTAAGATAAATTCGGGTGGAAGCGCACCACTTTGTTGCTCCAGAAACGCATTAACACCAGCTGCATAAGCTTCAAAAAGGGTTTTTGTGTCAGGGTTTAGGGTAATCCAAGCATCCTTTGCACGGGCATATACCCCAAGGGTGCGTAAAAATTTGTCGGTGCCAAGGCCTGATGGGCCGACCACCTCAGCCAAGCGCCCTTGCGCAATGCGGCGGTTCATTTCCATTTGCCATAAACGGTCTTGGGCATGAACAAAACCGAGGCCATAATAAGCGTCTTTTAAGCTGGCGGCTTTGATGTGAGGAATGCCTTTATTATCGCGCACGATTTTGATGGTATCGTCACTGCCAGAGACACTAAGGCTACCATGGGTTAAGGGGAGAGAGCTTCGAAGCCATGCCCAGCCAGCAATGAGAATGATTACCGATAAAATCGCTGCAAACTTTAGTATGGATTTGATTTTAGGCATAAAGTTCCCCCTTAAAAGATCGCATAAAATAATCTAGACGATGCTTAAAGAGTATGCTGATATAACGTCTAAGTGCAATAAAATTTAAAGGGAATACAATGTCATCAAAAGTTGCTTTTTTGGGATTGGGCGTGATGGGATACCCGATGGCGGGGCATTTGGCGAAAAAAGGCCATCATGTAACGGTTTATAACCGCACAGAAGCCAAAGCTAAAAAATGGTTGGATGATTATGGTGATCAGGGCAATGGCGGGCATGAAATGGCGGTAAGTCCTGCTGCGGCAGCAGAAGATGCGGATATTGTTTTTGCCTGCGTTGGTGCCGATGATGACGTGCGCGAGGTGTGTATTGGGGCAGAAGGGGCTTTCCACACCATGCAGGATGATGCCATTTTTGTTGATCATACAACGGCAAGTGCGGCGGTGGCCCGTGAGATGGATTTGGCAGCCATTGAGAAAAATCTTTATTTCATTGATGCACCCGTATCTGGCGGTGAAGCAGGGGCGGTGAATGGTGTCTTAACAGTGATGTGTGGTGGGGAAGAAAAGCCCTACAAAGAAGTGGTCCCTGTGATTGAATCTTACGCTAAATCTATCATGTTAATTGGCGGCCCGGGGTCAGGGCAGGCCTGCAAAATGGTTAACCAAATTTGTATTGCAGGTGTGTTGCAAGGCCTGTCAGAGGCAATGAATTTCGCCCTTGAAAGCGGCCTTGATACCGACAAGGTTTTAAGCGTTATCTCCAAAGGCGCTGCGGGGTCTTGGCAAATGGATAACCGTGGTAAAACCATGGTAAAAGGCGAGTTTGACTTTGGCTTTGCGGTTGATTGGATGCGCAAAGACCTTGGCATCGTTTTGGATGAGGCCAAGGCCAAGAATATTCCCTTGCCCATGACGGCGTTGGTTGATCAGTTTTATCAAGATGTGCAAAATATGGGCGGTAATCGTCAAGATACTAGCAGCCTAATCCGTCGCTTTCGGGGGTAAAGGGCGATAATCTTTCACTATCCACTGATTTTGCCCATAAATTGGGTCTTTATGCTTGACTTATGGGCAGAATCCTCCTAATACGCGCGTTCAATATGAATGGTTGATGGGATTAACCTATCATCCGCACTGGTAATCTTGGGGATTGTCCCCGCCGCCAGTGGTGCAAATGAAAGCGATTCACAATGACTAAAGTTATTCGTGCTAAGTATAAAATCGACCGCCGTATGGGTGAAAACATATGGGGTCGTGCTAAATCACCAGTAAACCGCCGTGAATATGGTCCAGGTCAACATGGTCAACGCCGTCGTGGTAAGTTGTCTGACTTCGGTATCCAATTGCGCGCTAAGCAAAAACTTAAAGGCTACTACGGTCGTGTTGGTGAGAAACAATTCCGTAAATATTATGACGAAGCTGTTCGTCGCGCTGGTGACACTGGTGAGAACTTGATCGGTCTATTGGAAAGCCGTTTGGACGCGTTTGTATACCGCACCAAAATGGTTCCAACCATCTTCTCTGCTCGTCAGTTTGTTTCACACGGCCACGTTTTGGTAAACGGCGTTCGTTGTAACATTCCTTCACGCATGCTTAAAGCTGGTGACGTTGTTGAGATCCGCGAAGCTTCTCGTCAAATCCCAATGGTTATCGAAGCTGCTGATAGCCCTGAGCGTGACATTCCTGATTATGTAAGCCGCGATGGTCACAAAGCCACTTTCGTTCGCGTACCTTCTTTGGAAGACGTACCTTACCCAGTGGTTATGGAACCAAACCTAGTGGTGGAATTCTATTCTCGTTAAGTCGAGACACAAGATTTTAAGAGAAGAGCCGTCCCCTGTGGGCGGCTTTTTTTATGCCTATTTACTTGTTTGACTTGCGTAACAATTGACACATTAAAAAATGTTCTAATTATTAAGCCATGTTTTATTAAGGGAGAAATCTATGTTTAAAAAATCTTTGTTAGTCCTTTCCTGTTTTTCTTTATTAGCGACACCTGCCATGGCGCAGGATAATATGGAATATGCATCAGATAAATCTGGCCAATGGGCCGTTAGTGCCAAGGCGGGAACTTTGGGTCTTGGGTTAGAGGCAAGATACACTGTGACAGATAAGTTTGCCGTGCGTTTGGGCGGTAATTTGTTCAGTCTGGGGTATGATGGCGAAGAAGACGGCGTTGATTATGAATTTGATTTAAAACTAAAATCAATCAACCTTATGGCGGACTTTCACCCCTTTGAGGGGGCGTTCCGTTTAACCGGTGGCCTTCTTTATAATGGCAATAAAATTTTGGCCCTTGGTGCCTCTACCGATGATGTTGAAATTGGCGATGTCACCTATACCCCTGCTGAAATTGGTACTTTAACGGGTGATATTAAGTTTAAAGATATCGCGCCCTATCTTGGCATAGGTTGGGGTAAGTCCTTAAATGATAGCGGCCTTGCCTTTACAGCTGATTTGGGTGTTATGTTCTCAGGCGCGCCTGAGGTTAGCTTAAATAGTAATGGCGGTTTGTTATCCAGTAATGCTGACTTTTTAGCAGAATTACGCCGCGAGGAACAAAACCTACAAGGCGATCTTGATAACTTTAAATATTATCCGGTTATTGCATTGGGGCTTTCTTACAGCTTCTAATCTCAAACAATCCGTTATCTATAAAGACTGGCTTGCACAAAGTGTAGGCCAGTTTTTTTATGCTTGTGTGGTTGTTTGCTTGTTTGCTACCGTTAGGGTCGTTGGGAAAAGGGGAGGTTACTGCCTATGTCAGATAATGAAAAGGGCTTTATCCGCGTTTTGGGGCGCTGGGATGTGTTGGTATTATCCTTTGGTGCCATGATCGGGTGGAGCTGGGTTTTAATGTCGGGCACCTGGGTGGCGCTGGCGGGTTCTGTCGGTGCGGTTATTGCCATGCTAATCGGTGGTGGCATCATTGCCCTAATTAGTTTGACCTATGCTGAGCTGGCCTCAGCCATGCCGCATGTAGGTGGCGAGCATGTCTATACCAAACGCGCCTTGGGCGAAAGTTGGTCCTTTGTTTGCACATGGGCCTTGTTGTTTTCTTACCTTGGAATTTGCGCATTTGAGGCCATTGCCCTGCCAACAGCCATAGAATATTTGGTCCCCGCCATCAAAATAGGCACGCTGTGGTCGGTGTTTGGCGCTGAGGTTGATCAGGGCTTTGTCATTGTAGGGGTGATTGGCAGCTTGATCATCACGGCCGTCAATTATCGCGGTATTAAAACAGCCGCCCTGTTTCAAAGCCTTACGGTGGGTATGATATTCTTTGCAGGCATTCTTTTAATCACAGGGGCCATCGGTTTTGGCGAAATTGCCTATACCGAACCTTGGATTGCCATGCCTGCCACGGGGATTATGAGTGTCTTAATCATGGTGCCGGGTCTGATGGTGGGATTTGATGTGATCCCACAATCGGCTGATGAAATTAACTTGCCTAAAAAGGTTATTGGTAAACTGGTTGTCTTTTCCGTGGCGATGGTGGTGGT
>CAKZLM010000005.1 GCA_937126915.1 uncultured Alphaproteobacteria bacterium | reverse complement strand
ACCAAGTCTTCGGTGACGTTAGCATCGTCTTTACGGGCCAAAACATCATCTACTTGGGCAACAACATCGCTCATCATGTTGTAGCTGCCGATATAAGTTTTCAGCATATCAAAAACATGTGATTGAAGTTGTTGTTGGGCTTCTGCGTTTGGATTGTCAGATGCGCGTGGATCAGCCACGACGTTGAACTGTTGCTCTACCACGGTGTCACCAACAGTTAGGCGGGCCGTGTAGGTACCCAAAGGAACAGGCATACCACCTATCATGCCGCCACGACGAGCACCCATTGAAAAGATGCCTTTTGCTGCTTGCATGCCATCAGTGGTTAGGTTCCATGTATAACGGTTCAAGCCTTTTTTGGCAGGAACGCCCTTATCAATAGTGCGAACAACATCGCCGTCAGCATCGATAAATTCCATCTTGACGGTGGTGCCTTTTTCAGGGGCTTCACCTAAGTTGTAATAAATCCATGCACCATCATCTGGGTTATCAAAGCTGGCGCCAACACCGCGGCCACCCGATTCAATAAAGTCGAAACCGTCAAGGGGCTTAAACATATGAACCGCTTTTTTCTGGATGTCTTCGGTCATTGCGCGCAATGGCGAAATATTATCCAAAATCCAGAAGGCGCGACCTTGGGTCGAGATCAATAGATCATTACCGTGAACCTTCATATCGGTCATCGGGACGCGTGGCATGTTCAATTGCATTTCTTGCCAATCGTCACCATCGTTAAAGCTGACATAAATGCTGGTTTCTGTACCGGCAAACAATAGGCCCTCACGAACGGTGTCTTCACGAACCACACGGACAGGATCATTGCTTGGAATGCCATCGGTGATTTTCTTCCAAGAGCGACCATAGTTGGTGGTTTTATAGATCGCTGGCGTATAGTCATTTTCTTTATAGCCAGTGGCTGCAAAGATCGCCTTAGCTGGGTCATGCGGTGATACATCAATGGTGTTGATCATTTTACGGCCAACGCCACGAGGTGTTACTTCATCCCAACTTTCGCCGCCATTGCGGGTAACATGAACCAAACCATCGTCGGTGCCCACATACATCACACCTTGGTCATGCTCGCTTTCTTCAAGTGACAGGATGGTGTTGTAGTTTTCGGTCACTTCGTTGGTGATCGGGCCACCCATTTGGCCTTGCTTTTCGGTGTCTTCCTCATCACGGGTAAGGTCAGGGGAAATTTCCGTCCAGCTGTAACCACGGTCATTAGACATCAACACCTTGTTACCAGCGTGATAAATGGTTTCAGGATTGTGCCAAGACACAACAATGGGCGCATTCCAGTTAAAGCGGTATTTACGCTCGCGCGCGGGAACACCAAACTTAATTTCAGGGTAAGCAACCACATTGCGGCGCTCGCCCGTTACGGTGTCAAGCTCGCTGATTTGGCCCAAATAACACCCGCCATACAAGTAGCGTGGATTTGGTGTGTGTGGATCAAACGAGATATGCGCACTTTCACAACCCGGACCAGCGAAATAATCGTTGCCGTCAAGGGCGCCATCAGGGCCACGAGAGTTAATAACAACAGAAGAGTTATCTTGCTGACCAGAATATAGGCGGTAGGGGAAGCTGGCATCAGCATTAACGCGGTAGAACTGCGCGGTTGGCTGATTGTGTTGTGTGCTCCAAACCGTGCCACCGTTAAAAGTAATGGCACCGCCGCCATCGTTGGCGCCAATCATGTTCATAGTATCATTAGGGTTAATCCATAAATCATGGTGGTCGCCATGGGTGCCATATAATGGCGTCATGGTTTTACCCGCATCGGTCATGCGATAAAGGCCAGAGTTCATGACATAAACTTTGTCTTTATCAACAGGATCAGCGGTGATGTGCATATAATACCAGCTGCGGGCTGCTAAACGACGATCCGCGTTAACAAGGGTCCAGCTGTCACCACCATCATCCGAACGATATAGGCCACCAGTTTTGCCTTCTGCTTCAACAATCGCATAAACACGCTCTGGGTCAGCAGGGCTAGGGGCGATACCCATTTTACCAAGCAGGCTAGGTAGGCCTTTGGTTAATTTGGTCCAAGTTTCACCGCCATCGGTTGACTTATAAAGACCAGAGCCCTCACCACCTGATTCAATGCGCCAAGGTAGGCGTTGGTTATCCCACATTGAAGCAAATAAGATGTTTGGATTGCTTGGGACAATTTTTAAATCAATGGCGCTGGTGCGCTCGTTCACAAACAAGGTGCGGTTAAAGGTTTTACCGCCATCCATTGTTTTGTAGACACCGCGCTCATTGGTAGCGGCATAAGGACTGCCTTGGATAGCAAACCAAGCCACATCAGGGTTGTCTGGGTGCACAGTAATGGTGCTAATTTGACCCCGCATTTCAAGGCTTAGATGTTCCCATGTTTTACCGCCATCGGTTGATTTGTAAATGCCATCACCTTGTGATGTGGCAACGCCGCGTACAGGGCTTTCACCAGAACCGACATAAATAACATTTGGGTTTGATGGTGCAACAGCAATGGCGCCAATGGTGCCGACATTAAAATGTCCGTCACTGATGTTTTCCCACGTATGGCCCGCGTTGGTGGTTTTCCAGACGCCGCCACCCGTGGCACCAAAATAATAAGTTTTATTGTCGCCAACAACACCAGTTGCAGTAACAGCACGTCCACCACGGAATGGGCCAACGTTACGATATTCCATGCCGCTTTCTAGAAGGCTGGTATCAACATCTGCAAGTGCAGGTGCGCTGTTTACCGGCAAAGCCATGGCAGATACGCCAAGGCTTACAGCCCCCAACAAAGCAAGCTTGGGTGATGAATAAGTTTGTTTTTTCATGATTTCCCCCGAAACTTCTCTCTAAATATACTCAGTGTAATGGTCTCGCAGCTGAAATTTTTCATTGCTTGAGAAGGCATTACGGTACGTATATTGTTGTACACTGTCAACTAGAACAAAAAAGTTATAAGCGTTGGATAGAGTAGTTTTGTCGTTGATTGGGTTTCGGGTATGTTGGTTTGGGCATAAAGGACACAGGGATGGCTTGATAACCACTATGAAATAAAATTTATCTCAATTTTTGCTGGACATTTAAGGTATCAAAAGTCACAGTCTAGGCATAGGAAACAGATAACATCGTAAGGGTTGTTCAAAAATAAACGTGAGGAAACGTTATGGAACAGCCAATTTCGGATGCTTTATTACCTCAAGAAGTATCCAAACACAGCATCGTCAAAGAAGCTATATTCGCCTTTGATGATGAGCAGAAACAAGCAATATCAATAGCAGAGAGCTTAGGGATGGCTTTTCTGCCTATTATGCAACGACATTTTCCTGATGGTGAAAGCTTGGTTAGGGTCCCCGATGGGGCCAAAAAAGCTTATTTGTACAGGTCTCTGCACGCGCCTAATGAAAAGCTTGTTGAATTGATGTTGGCGGTATCTGCACTGCGCGCGCACGGGGCAGAAGAGGTTATTTTGATCGCCCCTTATTTGCCTTATATGCGACAAGACGGTGCCTTTAATCGGGGTGAGGCAATTAGCCAAACGGTGATTGGAAACTTAATCGGTGATTTGTTTGATCATATCATTGCTGTTGATCCACATTTGCATCGCACCCCATGTTTGTCTCATGTTTTTGGTGAGGGACGTTCAACGTCTTTAACGGGGGCGGTTGCCATTGCGGATCATTATCGCTAACAAGCTATTCCACATAACACATTGGTTTTAGGGCCTGATCAGGAATCAGAGCAATGGGTTAAGGTTGTGGCTAATGAGTTGGGGCTTGATTATTCAGTAGCATCAAAAATTCGTCGTGGTGACCGTGATGTGACGGTATGTGTTGATAATATGATCAATTTTGACGGTCGTCATATTTTAATCGTTGATGATATCATTTCATCGGGCATGACTGTTTTAAAAGCAGCCCAGGCGGCGCAAGAGAGAGGTGCGCGGTCCATTCATGCCGCCGTTACACATGCGCTGTTTACTTGGGAGACCGAGGCTATGTTAAAGCATATGGGAATACGTCAAATCATCTCATGTGATGGTGTGCCGCATTCTACCAATAAAATTCCTTTAGCCCCCATCATTGCTAAGGCACTGGCCAGTTAGCATTTTGGGCGCAAAATCATATCCGTTTATCTGATTGTGATTGTTTTAAACTTTTTTCTCTCTATGATCCTGTTAAAACGCAGGATCGTACAGAGAGATGCGTTTAATGGGGGAATTACTTACATAAAGTATAGAATTTAAGGATCGCTGATGAACCGTTTTGTTGTTGGCCTAGTGATAGTTGCTGTCGCTGCTGGCGCTTACTATTTTAGTGGTGAAGAAAAATCTGACGTTCAATTTACCTTAGTTAAAGAAAAAATTGAACGCGGTAATATTCGCAAGATTGTGACCGCTTCTGGCACTATTAACCCTGTGGTTAAAGTGGAAGTGGGATCGCAAGTTTCAGGTCAGATTATTGAACTGCAAAAAGACTTTAACGATACCGTTCAAGAAGGTGAGTTAATTGCTAAGATTGACCCACAAAAATTTGAAATGCGAGTGAAGCAGCAAGAGGCTGACTTACGCATTGCTGAAAGCCAGGTGCTGCAACAGCGTGCGACTTTAAAATCAGAGCTAGCCAATTTTGATAATGCTAAGCGCCAGTATGAGCGTCAAAGCGAATTGCAAAAAGAAGGTATCGCGTCTGAAGCCTCATTTGATAATGCGGAACTGGCCTATCAATTAGCAACCCAGCGTTTGGAAATTACAAAAGCGCAATTGGAGAATGCCATTGCCGTGGTTGAACAACGTAAATCAACCCTAGAACAAGCCCGAATTGACTTGGAATATTGTTATATTCGCTCGCCCATCAATGGGGTGGTAATTGAACGTAATGTTAATATTGGTCAAACCGTGGCGGCTAGTTTCTCGGCACCGATTTTGTTTCAGTTAGCGCAAGATTTATCTGATGTGCGGGTAGAAGCCAGCGTTGATGAAGCAGACATTGGCGGCGTTGAAGAAGGCCAACAAGTGACCTTTAGCGTTGATGCTTATCTAGACCGCACCTTTAGCGGCACCGTTGAGCAAGTGCGATATGCCGCTGTGGTTGAGCAAAATGTGGTGACTTACACTGTAACCATTTTAGCAAAAAATGAAGAGCTATTATTATTGCCCGGCATGACTGCTAATGTGGAAATTATCACAGGCCAGCGCAACGATGTGATGCGTATTGCCAATGCAGCATTTCGCTATCAACCGTCGCCTGACTTGCTGCCAGAAGATGCGCAAGAACAACCTTCAACCCCATTTGGTGGCGGAGGTGGAGGTTTTGACCCTGACCGTATTGCGACCCGTATGGTTGATCGCATGAAGGGGCAAATTACCCTAAGCGACGAGCAAGCAGAACAGGTGGCTGATAAGTTTAAAGAACTGTTCAAAGAAGGGGCAGGTGCCATGCGCCGTATGCGCGGCGGTGCCATTTATGATGAGTTTAACGATATTCTCTCCGAAGAGCAGATCAAAACCTTAAAAGATGCTGCTCAAGCCCGTGCCGCTGGTGGTGGCCGCCAAGCCGCAAACCGTGGCCGCCCAGCGCAAGTTTGGGTACAATCATCTGATACTGGTTTCTTGGAGCAACGATTTGTTCGCATTGGTGTGCAAGACGATCAATTTACCGAAATATTGGGTGGCCAGTTGCAAGAAGGCAGTGAAGTTGTTGTTGGCATTCGCCAATAAAACGGAAGGGAGGAATAACCATGACCCAGCCGTTTTTAGTGGCTAAAGACCTCACCAAAGTGTATCAAATGGGCGAAGAGAAAGTGTATGCTCTTCAGGGTGTTAGCCTAACCATTAATAAAGGCGAGTTTGTCTCTATCATGGGGCCGTCAGGCTCTGGTAAGTCTACTTTTATGAATCTGGTGGGTGCTTTAGATGTGCCAAGCTCTGGATCGTTAAGTATTGATGGGGAAGAAATATCTGGCATGACACCTGATGAATTGTCGGACCTGAGAAGCCGTAAAATTGGTTTCGTGTTCCAGCAGTTTAATTTGATGTCACGGGCCAGCGCCTTGGAAAATGTGATGCTGCCAATGCGTTATGCAAAGATGAGTAGAACTGAAGCCGCTAAACGCGCTGCGGAATGCCTTGAAATGGTTGGCCTAGCTGAACGCATGGACCATTTGCCAACACAATTATCAGGTGGTCAGCAACAACGTGTCGCCATCGCCCGATCTTTGGCTAATAACCCCGAAGCCATTTTGGCTGATGAACCAACAGGTGCCCTTGATAGCCAAACTGGTAAGGACATTATGGCCCTGTTTCACCAGTTGCATAAATCTGGTATAACCTTGATGTTGGTGACCCATGACCCGGGTGTGGCGGCTCAGGCCGAGCGGGAAATTCACTTTAAAGATGGTTTGGTCGTTGATACGGACATGATCAAAAAGGAAGCGAGCCATGGATAATTTATCAGCCCTGTTTCAAGATGCTTTGATGGCGCTAAAGGCCAATGCCTTGCGCAGTGTTCTAACCTTGCTGGGGGTGATCATTGGGGTTGCCAGTGTGGTAACCATGGTCGCCATCGGTGATGGTGCCAAGCAAGAAGTGGAAAACCGCATTAATAACCTTGGTGCTAATGTTTTGACCATTCGCCCTGGTGCGGGATGGGGTG
>CAKZLM010000004.1 GCA_937126915.1 uncultured Alphaproteobacteria bacterium | reverse complement strand
TCGCCCCCGCCACCCGCCCGCCCCCAACTCGCCCCCAGACCCCGCGACGTTCCACCCCTTGCAAGTACAGCACGCGCCCGGTCTAAAATCACTTTCTATTGCCAATAAAGCGCCCAGCACGGTTTTGTCGTTATTTTAAGCGATATAGCCATTAAAAATTTCACATATCGAAAAAGCCCGTAGTTTTACTTACGGGCTTTTTTTTGATTCTAAATTATTGGGGCATTTAGTCTTGTAAAATGTAATTGGATGGTCATAATCTCATGCTAGAGGAAACAATAAGCCAAATAAAGGTGAGTTATGACATTCAATGTATCGATGGAAGAAATCGAAGCGACAGTGCAGGCATTAACGGCAGAGGGGCAGGTTTATTATGTTACTGATGTTGATTTAGAGGGGGAAACCTACCCTTGTTTTCAATATATGCCACCATCGCTGCGTGAGTTGTTTGGGCTCGCCTTAGCTAACAATGCTACCAAGGACTTTCTGGTTTACAATGACGAGCGATATACAGTCCAAGAGGGCTATAAAAAAATGTGTGCCTTGGCTAAGGGTTTTCAGGAAAAATATAATATTCAAAAAGGTGATAAAGTCGCCATTGCTATGCGCAATTATCCTGAATGGTTGTGGGCTTTTATGACGATTGTGTCTGTAGGCGGGGTGGCTGTGCCCCTTAATGCTTGGTGGACCAGTGAAGAACTTGAGTATGCCCTTGAAAATAGTGAGGCAAAGATCGTTTTCTGTGATAATTCACGCGCTAAGCGGATGCAGGGCTTGATTGATAAGCTTGGTTTGAAGCTTATTGGTGCCCGTAAAATTGATCCGGATCACAAAATTGATTGTCACATTGATGATCTTTATGATGAAACAGCTGGCGGCACGCCACCATCTGTTCCTATTGGCTTAGAAGATAATGCAACTTTGCTTTATACCTCTGGCTCGACAGATTATCCAAAAGGAGTGCTATCTACCCACCGCAATGTTTTGTCTACCATTTTTAATTGGGGGGTCATGGCAACAGCTATCCGCTTGATCCGCGAGAAAAAAGGCCAAGAATTGCCTTATGATCCAGCCAGTATGCTCACCACGCCATTGTTCCATGTAACTGCCTGTCACAGCATGTTTTTATTGTCCTTTGTGGCAGGCCGTAAGGTGGTAATGATTGACAAGTGGGAGCCAGAGGTTGTCTTGGGATTGATTGAGAAAGAGCGTGTTACAAACTTCACCGGCGTGCCAACCATGTCAATGGATTTGATGATGCACCCTGATTTTGATAAATATGATCTTAGCAGCCTTGAAGATGTTTCGGCGGGTGGTGCCGCCCGTCCTATCGACCAAGTGCGTCTTATCAATGAAAAATTTGGCGAGGCGGTTCCTACCATTGGATATGGCCTAACCGAAACCAATGCCATGGGAGCCTTAAACAGTCGTGACGAGTATTTAAAGCGCCCAGCTAGTATTGGTAAGCCAACCAAGCCATTGTGTGACATAAAAATATTGAATGATTCTGGTGTTGAGGTTGCGCGCGGCGAGGTTGGGGAGATTTGTGTGCGTTCCACCGCGGTTTTCAAAGAATATTGGAAAAACCCGGAAGCCACCAAAGCAGCCTTCTTTCCGGGGAAATGGTTTAGAACCGGTGATTTAGGCTATATGGATCAAGATGATTATGTGTTCATTGTTGATCGTATTAAAGATATCATTATTCGTGGCGGTGAAAACATTGCTTGTACTGAAGTTGAGGCGGCCATTGACGCGCTTGGTTCTGTTCATGAGGTTTGCGTATTTGCGGTGCCGGACGAACGCTTAGGAGAAGTTGTTGGTGCAGCGATTTATTTGATAAAAGGCACCGAAATTTCTGCCGATGATTTAAGGCTTCAATTGGCTTCGCATTTGGCAAGTTTTAAAATTCCAGAATATATTTGGTTTCATGATAAGCCATTGCCGCGCATCGCTACAGGCAAGCTTGATAGACGCGGTTTGCGTGACCATTATAAGGCTGCTGTTGGTGAAAAGTAAGGTGTTAAAGCAATCAATGAAATGGGTATTAAGCCATAAAAATTTAACAAATAGGGAAGTAGTATGAATTTAAAAAATGTATTTAAATATAGTTTGTTGGCAAGTGTTCTTAATGTATCTATTGTGGCGGGAATTTCACCTGCTGCGGCGCTTGTTGACGACTGTGGCCAGTCAGCATGTGAGAATAGTTGGTTGGGTTTAACCGAGCAGCAAAAACAAGATGTCTTTGCTTTTGGAACTGATTATAAAGCCTTTATGGACCAAGCACGCACCGAAATTACAGGCGTGGCAGAGGCGGTTAAACAAGCTCAAGCCAAAGGCTTTAAGGCTTATAATTTGGGTGATGATGTTGCTGTCGGTGGTGCCTATTATTATGTCAACCGTGATCGCTCTGTGGTTTTATTCCGTGTTGGTGAAAAGCCTTTGCGTGAAGGTGGGCGTGTTACCGCATCCCACATTGATAGCCCGCGCCTTGAGTTAAAAGGTCGTCCCCTTTATGAGCGTGAAGGTTTTGCTCTTTTCCAAACCAATTATCATGGTGGATTGAAGCGTTATCAATGGGAAAGCTTGCCATTGGGCCTTGTTGGTCATGTTGATAAACGCGATGGAACCCGTGTTGATATTCGTGTTGGCTTTGATGAAAGTGACCCTATCTTTATCATTCCAGGCCTAAGCCCGCATGTGGATGGTACCCTGCGTAACCGTAAAAATCGCGATGTTTTAGCGGCAGAAGAGATGGACCCGGTTATTGCCTCAATGCCTGAGGGGGATAAAAAAATCTCAGATGTGGTGATGGGTTACTTAACCGCCACATATGGCTTTGAAAAAGCCGATTTTGTGTCGGCTGAATTGGCCATCGTGCCCGCGCTTAAGCCCCGTGATATTGGCTTTGACCGTGCTTTAACGGGTGCTAATGGTCAAGATGACCGCTTGGCTAGCTTCTCGACCTTGCGCGCTATAATAGATTTTGATGGTACGCCCGAATATACCTCAATGGTGCATTTGGTGGATAATGAAGAGACTGGTAATAATAATAACACTGGCGCTTCATCGAATGACTTTTTTGATTTCTTTGAGGCGGTACTCTATGCCCAAGAAGGCGATGATTATGCAACGCCTGTTCTTAACGCTGCCCTTCGCAAAACCAAAGTTATTTCCATTGATGTGAACCCCGGTATTAACCCGCTTTGGCCCGGTGTTTGGGAAAAAGGGAATGCGCCTAAATTAGGCTATGGTGTTAATTTAAAGCTTTACGGACGTGGTTTTAACGCCAATTCTGAATTCATCGCATGGACCCGTAAAACATTGGATGACGCTGGTGTTCCTTGGCAAACGGCCACCTATAAAGTTGGTGGCGGCGGTGGGGGCACCGTTGGTCGTGAATATGCGCGCCGTAACATGGAAGTGATTGACTTTGGCGTACCGCTGTTTAGCATTCACAATACTTATGCTGTATCATCAAAGGTGGATGTGTGGAATTTATACCGTGCAACAAAAGCCTTTTTTGCGGCTGACTAAGTCCCTTAAATTGCAACAAAAAAGCCGGACAATGTCCGGCTTTTTTTATGGTCATTTGAACCTATGTCCTAACGCTCAACACGCTCATAAAGGCAATATTGAAAGCTTTGCTCGGCACCCCATGGTGTGATGTGGGTTTCTTTGCTTTCTGCTAAACGCTCAAACGCAGGACCCATATCTTTATCTAATATTGCTGGCGTTAAGCGTCTGACGGGTAGGCCTGAACACTCAATAGGGCCATCAATAGCAAAACCGCTGATGATCACAAATGAGCCTCTTCTGGTGGCTGCTTTTAAAGTCTTCATATATTTTTGGCGGTCTTCATCGCGGGTTAAAAAGTGATAAACTGCCCGGTCATGCCACAGGTCATATTGTTTATCTGGATGCCATTGGGTGACATCGCTGACCACCCATTTGATATTTTCACCCAACTCACCCAATCGCGCTTTTGAAGCGCGAAGACCGCCGGCGGCAATATCAAGGGCCGTGATGCGTTTAATGCCAATAGCCACAAGAGAATCAAGTAGCTGGCTGGCACCAGAGCCAACATCAATAACGCTCGGCGGTTCGCTTAATTCAGACATTGCTTTTTGAATGTAATCAAGCGATCCCATAGGAAACTCTTGAAACCAACTGGTTTCTTCAGGTTTTTTTTCGTTATAGACATTTTGCCAATGTGTTTTCTTGTCATTTGTTGTCATAAGCATTCGTGAACCTTACATAGTCTTCTTTTGTGTTTATATTGGTATAGGCATTTATACTTGGATAACTTACGATGGATGCACCAGCCATCATTACCCACTCCATCATTGACCTTAAACCGTCTTGGTAAAAGGCTTCTTCTAATAAATATATAGTATTTTTAGGCCAAATAGCAAATAATGGTTGCATTCTTTCACCATCATGCAAAACCGCAGGGCCATTCGCTTTTAGTAGTTTTTCAACATAATCATTTGGCATCAACGGACAATCAATAGGGCATGTGGCAATCCACTGCGCGGCTTGATCTTGTTTTTTGTTCCAATTAAGAATGCTAATCAGTCCTGCAAGGGGGCCCAAAGCTTCGTCAAACTGGTCGGTCACATGATCGCAAGGCAAATCATAGTTATGTTTGCCTGAGATAATGACATCATCACATTGTGCAGTCATTTTGTTATAGGCAATCTTAGCGAAACTGCTTCCCTTGTGGGTTAACAGACCCTTATCATTGCCGTCCATGCGGGAGGAGGTCCCGCCTGATATAAGTGCACCACGTATCATTTTTATGGATCTACGAATTATAATTATTTCCCCAAGTAATTTTATTACAAATAAATCTGTGTTTAGCAATCTTTTAGATTATATTTTTTTGCCAACTACACAGATTATTGTTATATAACTACCCCTTAGACAATCTACCTTGCATTAAGGCGATTTTATGGCATTCTAGGCCACGATTTAATAGGTCTGTTATTAATCAATAGGCCAAAAATAACAAACCAAGATGGTTTTATTTGGGAGTTCAGAATGTCAACTGCTGCTTCTTTTGAAATTCCTTACGTTCAATTATTGAACGAGGAAGCCAAACCAGCCAATGATTTGCCTGAGTTTGCGCGCGATGCGGAAATAATGAAAAAATTATACAAAGACATGCATTTCTTGCGTGCAATGGATACCAAGGCCATTTCCATGCAACGTATCGGACGTATGCGTACCTATCCAGGTGCTTTGGGTCAAGAAGCGGTAAGTGTTGGCGCAGGTTCTTGCTTGACCAAGGATGATGTCTTAGTGCCTTATTATCGCGGCACTGGCACCATGATCCAAAAGGGCGTTGAACCCCATGAAATTCTTCTTTACTGGGGCGGTGATGAGCGTGGCTCTGACTTTAAAAACCCCAATTGCAAGGAAGACTTTCCAATTGCGGTGCCAATCGCTACACAAATTTTGCACGCAGCTGGTGTTGCCAGTGCAATGAAATTGCGCGGTCAAAAAGGGCGGGCGGTTTTAACCGAAATTGGTGAAGGCGGCACATCTGAGGGTGAGTTTTACGAAGGCATTAACGTCGCTGGCGCTTGGAACCTGCCAATGGTTTGTGTGATTAATAATAACCACTGGGCCATTTCTGTTCGTCCTGACGAGCAAACATCATGCGAAACATTTGCTCAGAAAGGCATTGCCGCAGGTATTGAGGTTGTTCAGGTTGATGGTAACGATGTTATTGCAGTGCGGGAAGTGGTTGGCAAGGCCCTTGATAAGGCGCGCAATGGTGGCGGCCCCACTTTGGTTGAGGCTGTGACCTATCGTTTGTGTGACCATACCACGGCCGATGATGCCTCGCGTTATCACGACCAAGAAACCCATGATAAAGCCTGGGAAAACGAGCCGTTGAAACGTTTGAAGGCTTATATGGTTAATGCTGGTTTGGCGACCGAGGAAGACCTTGATGCCCTTCAAGCCATGTGTAAAGGCGAGGTTGATAAAGAGGTTGAGATTTATTTCGATTATCTGGAAAACAAGCCACAAAAGCCAGAAGCGATGTTTGATTATTTGTATGAAACCCTGCCGGAAAAAACTGTTCCACAGCGTGAAGAAGTTATTAGGAGAGCAAAATAATGGCCCTTGTTACTCTTATTGAAGCCGTCACCATGGCCTTGGCCCATGAGATGGAAAAAGACACTGATGTTGTGGTTATGGGTGAAGACGTTGGTAAAAACGGCGGCGTTTTCCGTGCAACAGAAGGCTTACAAAAAAAGTTTGGTGAAGAACGTGTCATTGACACCCCCCTTGCCGAAGCGATGATTGCTGGTTTGTCTGTGGGGATGGCTTCACAAGGCATGCGCCCTGTTCCAGAAATTCAATTTATGGGCTTTGTGTTCCCTGCGGTTAATCAAATCATGACCGCTGTGGCGCGTATGCGTAACCGTACCCGTGGTCGCCTTACCATGCCAATGACCATTCGTATGCCTTATGGCGGTGGTATCCACGCGCCAGAGCACCACTCAGAAAGCACAGAGGCCTTGTTTGCTCATATTCCGGGCTTGAAAGTGGTAATCCCATCAAATCCATCACGGGCCTATGGCTTGTTATTAGCGGCTATGCGTGACCCTGATCCGGTCTTATTTCTTGAGCCAAAGCGCATTTACCGTGCCGTTAAGCATGAGGTTGAAGACAATGGTGAAGCTTATCCTCTTGAAACCTGCTTTGTTGACCAAGAGGGTGATGACGTAACGCTAATTTCTTGGGGTGCAATGATGTATGAAACCCTACAAGCAGCTGAAAAACTAGCCGCTGAAGGCATCAATGCCGAGGTGATTGACGTTGCCACTGTGGCGCCGATGGACATGACCACAATCTTTGAATCAGTGCGTAAAACCGGCCGTGTTGTTATCGTGCAAGAAGCACCAAAAGCAGGCGCTGTTGGTTCTGAAATCGCCGCTGAAATTGCCGAGCATGAGTTATTATCCCTGATCGCACCGATTGAACGTGTTTCTGGTTGGGATACGGTAATGCCTTATGCCAAACTGGAAGGCCAATATATGCCGACGGTTGAGCGTATCTTGGATGGCGTTAAAAAGGTGATGGCGTTTAAATAAATAACGCCTGAACCTCGCTTTTAAGCCATTTGTGCAACAAATTTATGGATGAATGATCAATGACTGACTTTAAACTGCCAGATTTGGGTGAAGGCCTGCCAGACGCTGAGATCGTTAAATGGCATGTTGGAGAAGGGGACACCATCGAAGAAGGTGATTTGATGGTTGAAATGTCAACTGCCAAAGCGGTGGTTGAGGTTCCAAGCCCCTACACAGGGAAGGTCATAAAATTTGCAGGTGAACCTGGTGATACGATCAACACGGGTGATACTTTAATCACCTTCCAATTAGAAGGCGAAGACGCGCCAGCCGTTTCTGAAAGTGTTTCTGCCTCAGCCTCAGCCTCAGCCTCCGCATCTGCATCTGCATCATCTTCTGCATCTGCATCTGCATCTTCTTCTGTTTCTACGGAATCTTCATCTTCCTCATCGACATCAAATGATGTTGCCCCTAAGGGTGATGTTCAGGTCTTTAATCTGCCTGATTTGGGTGAGGGCTTACCTGATGCTGAGATCGTTAAGTGGCACGTTAAGGTTGGTGATAGTGTTACTGGTGATGATTTGATGGTTGAAATGTCCACCGCCAAGGCCGTTGTTGAGGTGCCGGTTCCATTTGTGGGCGTGGTTTCTAAACTGCACGGCGAACCAGGTGATGTTATTGAAACTGGTAAGCCATTGATTGAAATT
Organism: uncultured Alphaproteobacteria bacterium; assembly: GCA_937126915.1. Taxonomy (GTDB): domain Bacteria; phylum Pseudomonadota; class Alphaproteobacteria; order Sphingomonadales; family SMXR01; genus CAKZLM01. Next base: position 2,694 of record CAKZLM010000004.1, on the reverse strand, counting down.
AGCCCTGCAGGCAGTGACGTTTCTACGGCTTCAGCAGAGACTGATGCGGCTTCTTCTTCGTCTGATACGGCGACCGCGAGTGCCAGTGCCTCAAAAGATGATGCTTCTATTTCTGTTAGCTCCACTGATGGTGCCTCTGGGTCAACTCAGATATTTAAATTGCCTGATTTGGGCGAAGGATTGCCTGACGCTGAGATCGTTAAATGGCATGTGAGCGTTGGTGATGACGTAACGGGCGACGATTTGATGGTTGAAATGTCAACCGCCAAGGCCGTGGTTGAAGTGCCCGTACCTTTTGCGGGTAAGGTTGCCAAATTATATGGCGAACCGGGCGATACGATTAACACAGGCTCACCTTTGATTGAAATTACAGGTGAGGGTGGCTCTGCTAGCAGTTCAGCCTCTGCCCCTGCCAAAGAAGAAACAAAATCTGATGGTGGCCGCGAAGGTGGTGACGCTGGCACCGTTGTAGGTGCGGTTGTTGTGGGCAATGAGGTGAAGGCTGAGAGCAGTTCATCAAAAGATGGCATTAAGGCCAACTCTGCGGTTCGTGCCATGGCGCGTAAAATGAAGGTTAATTTGGCCGCCGTTAAGGGCACTGGCCCTGACGGTGTCATTACCATGGGCGATGTTCGCGCTGCGGCTGCTGCTGGCAGCGCTGCGGCTTCTGAGGGTGCTGTTGCGGCCCCTAAAACCACGGTTACCCAAACCAAACTACCTGATGATATTAAAGTGGCCCCGTCTGCCAAGAAAATGGCAACTGCCATGGGCATTGATCTGGTTCAGGCCTTGCCAAACGATGGTCGCAAAACCATTTTAAATGGTGATGTAATGCGCGCTGCTGCAGCCGCGATCCAGTCTGGTTCTGAGGAAGGGGCTTCTGCAGGTTCTTCCACGGCACAGCAAAACGCCCGTGCTAAAAATGTTTCTATTGCTGATGGTAAAGGTGTTAAAGCAACTCCGAAAGTTCGCGCCACGGCTAAAGATCAAGGCATTGATATCCGTAAGGTTAAACCAACTGGTCATGCCGACAATGTCACTTTAGATGATATTAATAACGCCCTGAAAGCTGACTTTGCCGTTAGCTCGGAAGAAATGGCGGCGGTTGATTATCAGATGCCAGAACGCGCCTATGCTGTAAGCGGTGAAGCAGAAAAACTGGTTGGTCCACGTCGCTTCATGGCGCAAGCCATGGCAAAGGCCAACACGGAAGTGTGCCATACCTCAATTTTTGATGAGGCCAACATTGGCGCATGGCCTAAGGGCACCGACATTACCGTTCGCACCATGCGCGCCATCATTGCCGCTTGTATGGTGGAACCCGCCATGAACGCCCATTTTGATGGCGAGACCATGTCTAAAACCATCAAGCCACAAGTGAACCTTGGCGTTGCTGTGGATAGCCCTAAAGGCTTGTTCGTGCCTGTCCTTAAGGGGGCAGAGCATATGGAAGGCCAAGCCCTGCGTGCCGAATTGAACCGTTTACGAGGCGGCATTGCTGACAGCACCATCACACCAAAAGAAATGTCAGGGGCCTCAATTACCCTCTCAAACTTTGGTATGATCGCGGGTAAATACGCCACCCCAATCGTAAGCCCACCAGAAGTGGCAATCATTGGTATTGGTGGCTTGTTCCAACAATTGGTGATGACCGACAAAGGTATTGAAAACCATCGTCACATGCCCGTATCACTAACCTTTGATCACCGCGCTTGTACTGGTGGAGAAGCAGCTCGTTTCCTAGCCGCCATTATCGCGGATTTAGAGCTTAAATACTAAATCCGATCAAAAAAATAAAAGATAATTATAAGGCACTGACAAATTCGTCGGTGCCTTTTTTCTTGTTTTTCTTAAGAGAATGTCATGTAATAGTTGTGTATGGGTTATAAACAATAGAAAAGGACGGAGTTCATGAAATGGGCAGTACCTCTATATTCAAAAAAACAAGTAAAAATAGCTGGAAAGAAAATTGCTAAAAATAATCATTCAATACTAGAGAGCCTTAAGTACAATGTCATATTTAACAATTGGCGCGCATCCCATGCCTATCCCTTGCAAATTGTTGCTAGCTTTTTACGAAGAAAAGCCAAAGTCGTTAATGAAAATTCTGTTGTAGTGGAGAGGTTAAAACGTCGACAGTCTATCCAATTTAAGCTTTACAGGTACCCACAAATGAATTTGCAAAGAATGCAAGATATTGGTGGCTGTAGAGCTGTTTTAGATGATGTTGATGAAGTTTGGGCATTAACGAATGCTTTAAGGCATTCTAGAACTAGGCATAAAGAAGATAATTTCAAAGATTATATAAGTAATCCAAAATCTTCTGGCTACAGGGGTATTCACATCATTTATAAATATAATGGTGCGAAGAAGAGCTATTTAGGTCATCTAATAGAAATTCAAATAAGAAGTAAAATTCAACATGCTTGGGCAACGGCTGTTGAAATAGTTGATACCTATACAAATCAGTTGCTTAAAGTTGAACTCGGCAAAGATAAATGGAAACGATTTTTCCAGTTGTTGAGTGCAGAATTTGCTAAGCTAGAGGGAATGCCGGTAGAGGAAAGTCTTAAAGAGATAGACACATATAGAGAACTTCAATCAATCACAGCTGAGTTAAATGCTGCTGAAAAATTTGCACAATATGCATTGGTAGCCCCACTATTAGATACAAACAAAGACTTAAAAATTTCC
>CAKZLM010000003.1 GCA_937126915.1 uncultured Alphaproteobacteria bacterium | reverse complement strand
GAAGACACCTTTTGGCCTACTCAAGATAAAATTATTCAGGCTTTCGCTAATGAAGGGGTTACCTTTTCAGAGGTCTGTATTGACAAAACCTTTCCTGAAGAAAATGCGCCGACACGAAAACCTAAAACAGGTTTGTTGACCAAGTATTTATCTGAAGACTATGATTTGAGGAATTCTTTTGTTTTAGGCGATAGAATCACTGATATGGAACTGGCTAAAAACCTAGGCGCAAAAGGTATATTTTTATCTGAAAATCCCGAATTAGGTGCTGATGAAATAGAATCTTCAAAGCAAGAAATTTTTGATTGCATAGCACTTACTAGTACAGATTGGGCCGTTATTTATGAGTTGTTAAAACTTCAAGACCGGGGTGAAGAGATAACGCGTAACACCAAGGAAACACAGATATATATAAAACTGAATGTAGACGGTTCTGGTAAAAATAATATCGACACGGGATTATCATTTTTTGATCATATGCTTGACCAAATAGGACGTCATGGCGCGATGGATTTAACAATAAAAGTTAACGGTGACTTAGAGGTAGATGAGCACCACACCATTGAAGATACCATGATAGCTTTAGGGGAATTATTTAATAAGGCCTTAGGTAACAAGTTAGGTATTGAGCGTTATGGTTTTTGCTTACCCATGGATGATTGTTTAGCCCAAGTTGCTGTTGATTTTGGTGGTAGAAACTGGCTGGAATGGGACGCTGAATTTAATCGTGAAAAAATAGGCGATATGCCCACTGAAATGTTCTTCCATTTATTTAAGTCGTTTACAGATGGGGCTAAATGTAATTTAAATATTAAAGCTGAAGGTGATAACGAGCACCATAAAATAGAAGGTATTTTCAAGGCTTTTGCTAAAGCTATGAAAATGGCTGTAAAACGGGATGCTAATAAGATGTTTTTACCATCAACAAAAGGAATGTTGTAATGAAACTAGTAATAATAAATTACGGAGCCGGAAATATAAAAAGCATTCAGTTTGCTTTTAACCGTTTAGGGTATGATGCCCTGTTATCCAATGACCCTGAGGAAACAAAATCAGCCGATAAGGTTATATTTCCAGGTGTCGGTGAAGCAAGTTCGGCTATGAAAATGCTTAAAGAAAGCGGTTTAGATAAATTGATTCCAACGCTTAAACAGCCTGTTTTAGGGATATGTTTGGGTATGCAATTGATGTGTTTACATACTGAAGAAGGTGATACAGCAGGTCTTGGGATATTTCAAACCAAAGTCAAGCGTTTTTCAAATGATGTAAAAGTGCCACAAATGGGCTGGAATGTTATTAAAGAATTAAAATCTGACTTGTTCAAAGGCATTAAAGACAACGAATACATGTATTTGGTGCATAGTTTTTATGCCGAGCATTGTAATGAAACCATTGCCGCCACAGATTATGAAATCAATTATGCTTCAGCATTGCAGCATGAAAATTTTTATGGCACCCAATTTCACCCGGAAAAGAGTGGGAAGGAAGGCGCTAAAATATTACAGAACTTTTTAGAACTATAACATGAGAATAATACCAGCAATAGATATTATAGATGGGCAATGTGTACGCCTTTCAAAAGGTGATTATACCACAAAAAAAGTTTACAATGAAAATCCTCTCGAAATTGCTAAAGCCTTTGAAGCACACGGTATTGAGTATTTGCATTTGGTAGATCTTGATGGTGCAAAAGCAAGCCATATTGTAAATTATAAGGTATTAGAAGCTATTGCCACAAAGACGAATTTAAAAATTGATTTTGGTGGCGGTTTAAAGACGGATGAAG
>CAKZLM010000002.1 GCA_937126915.1 uncultured Alphaproteobacteria bacterium | reverse complement strand
AGGGCTGCTTTTATGTCTTCCAACGCATTTTTGGGGGCGTGTAGCATAATATATTTGCTGCTTTCTGCTCTTTTCACACCACGAATACGCATCATCAAACGATCAAGTATGTCGGCTTCATCTTGGGTGATGTTGGGGTTTTTGATTAAAACTGATTGGCTATCAAATATGCTTTCACATTCTTTCATGCCGTTGCTGGCAAGGGTGGCACCTGTGCTTACTAAATCACAGATCACATCTGCCATACCAGTGCGGGGGGCGACTTCAACAGCGCCTTCCATGGGCACGATTTTAGCGGTTAAATTGTGCTGGTTCAAATAATCTTGCACCATGCCTTTATAAGAAGTGGCAATGCGCTTACCTTCTAAAAACGCTGGCCCTGTCCATTCATCAGTGGCAGGGATGGCAAAGGACAAGCGACATTCACCAAAGCCAAGTTCAAGCAATGTTTCTAGGTTCGATAGTGTGTCATCGGAATTTAAGAGTTGTTTTTCTTTCAGGGTGTTGGCACCAACCACACCAATTTGACAGACATCGGTTGCCACAAAGGCAGGGATATCGTCATCGCGCACGAAGAACACATCAAGTGGGAAATTACGCGCCTTACAAAATAGTTGGTCCTTGCTGCGGGTAAGCTTAATGCCTGCCTTTTTGAGAAGGTCCAATGAATTGTCGGTCAAGCGGCCAGACTTTTGAATGGCGATTTTTAATCGGGTTTGTTCGGTCATAATCTTGGTTTCTTTTGCTTAAAGGGGTTTGACATGTGTACGCAAAGATATAGCAACGGATCAAAGTGCTAAACACCCTGCTTCGTTTTGACATAAATTGAGAAAATTAGTCTGAGGTGCCTAGCCGTGATGATGGTGTGCATGATGATGCACATGATGTAGGCGATGATGATTCATGAAAGACACAGCAGCAACAGCCATTGCAGCAAAGGCAACGGAGGAAGCAGCGATTATGTCTAAAACGGTTAGAATCATTTTTTATCCTCTAAGATTTGAGATGCAAAACCTAATCGCAGGTTGGTGATTTTGTCAATAGTCAATTTTTTACAATTTGGCGACAAGGCTAAAACGCTTGATAACCTTTATGTTAGTGTCGGCCATTTTGATGAATAAAGTGTGTCTGAAGGGTGAACTGTTGCCACCGGTATCGCGTAAAATCAAATAAATAATGGAGGCTATTAATGTTTCAACAAATAAGCAATTCTACATGGTTAAAAGGCACACTGTTAACGGTCACTGGATGTGTTTTGGCGTTTGGTGCTTTGGCAAATGAAGCAGCGAAAACCGGAGTGGTGAACAATTGTTCGAACGCTGATTTTCAACAAGTGTCCAGCAATTTGTATGAGGTTTATCGCAACGATAAAAAGATTGGTGACCACCGTATTGATTTTGCCAAATCGGGTGATCATTATCAAATTCAAGCAATCACCAAGATGCGTGTGAAGCTATTGTTCATTACGGCATTTCGATATGATTATAGGTCTGTTGAAACATGGTGTGATGGGCAGCTTTTCTCTGTTACCACCAATGTGGATGATGACGGCAAGATAACTAAAACCAAGGCTGTTTTGGGCGAAACTGGTTATCAGGTTAGCGTTGATGAAACCAGTAGTGTTATCACCCAATCAATTATGACCACCAATCATTGGAATGATGGTGCCATGCAGCAGTCCGCTTTGTTTAACACCATCACTGGAAAGTTAAACAGCATTGATATAAATCAGCTGCAACGCTCTGATTTGCGTGAATATGATATGCAGGGTGATTTAAACATCACCACCCGATACGATCAGTTAGGAAATTGGCAGGGCATGATTTTTAAGCATACAGATGGCAGCACCATCGAATTTCGCTGTGTTAGCTGTAACAACACGCCGGAGAATTTATTATGATCATTTGGATCACTGGTGCCAGTTCCGGCATTGGCCTTGAAACAGCAAGGCAATATGCTAAGGCGGGGCACACGGTGCTGGCAACCGCCCGTAATGAAAATGCCCTATTAGAACTGTCGGCAAGGTCAGAAGCGTTTGATGGACAGATTATGCCTTATCCCGCTGATGTGACCAAGGTACGATCCATGAAAGCGGTTTATGATAAAATGGTGGAACAGTATGGTGTACCCGATAAGGTGATATTGAACGCCGGAACCCATAAGCCCACCAGCGCCAAAAAGTTTAAATTGACTGATCACAAAAAGCTGATGGATATTAATTATGGCGGCGTTTTAAATGGTCTTGATTTGATTTTGCCTGATTTTATCGACCGCGGCAGTGGACAAATCGCTGTTGTCTCGTCGGTGGCGGGTTATGTGGGCTTGCCATTTGCAGGGGCATATGGTGCATCCAAAGCCGCCTTGATTAATTTATGTGAAAGCATGAAGGCGGAATTGGCTGATCACGGTGTTGATTTGCGCATTGTAAACCCGGGTTTTGTGAAAACACCTTTAACGGATTTAAATAAGTTTGAGATGCCGTTTTTAATGCCTGTGGAAGAGGCTGTTAAAGCCATGATCAAGGGCTTGGATCAGGGGGCATCCTTCGAAATCACCTTCCCGAGCCGCATGGCTTGGATAATGAAGTTTTTGCGTTTGCTGCCCTACGCGCTTTTCATTCCTATCACCCGTAAAATTTATAAGGGTTAATCTCTCTATCAACAACATACAGATAAAAAAGGCACGGACATAATTTATCGGTGCCTTTTTTCGTATAATTATGATGATTGCTAGAGCGGGGATATGAAAAAGAAGGGGGCGACTGTGGAGTAAGAGAGCTTTATACAGTCGCCCCTGAGGTGGGGTGTTTTGAGATGTTTTGCAACACCCATGCGAGGTAAATAGAAGATACTTAGTGTACGAGAGTGCTTTCCTTTGGATCACTCTTAGTGTTTAAAATTTGTCCATTGGCGGTAAGGTCTGGTTGTTGCCCGTCCTTATAGAAAGACAAGAACACCGTACCGATTTTAAAGCCCCAGCGGGTGACGGTTGCTTTGTTCAACAACACGCCGTTCGGCTGTAGGAACATCCAATCATCGAAGGCAACTTTCCAAACGCTGTCACCGACGGTGAGGTTAAACTTATACTTCCAGTTAAAGCTGTTACCTGCGACCACACCTTTGGCAATTCCAACGACATTTTCAGTGGTCCCTTCAAAACTGTTTGGGCCAGTTTTGGTGAGAACCCATCGACGTTTCTCGGTAGATCCATCGTTGTAGGTAAAATCTTCATCAAGAATTAGTTTTTCACCATCCCAGCTGCCATCAATATCAACCACAAACTGGTTTCTGACGGTGCCGAAACGGTCTTCAAACATGCCATAAGCCACAGTTTTGCCGTTAAAATAATCTTCTAACTTTAAGGGCGGTGTGCCGGCTTCAAAGTCTTTGCTGCTCATCGTGCTACCACATGCGGTTAAGGTTAAAAGTCCAATCGTTAGTAAAACAAGCTGCCTAAATTTTTGTCCTATCATGCTAGGCTCCTGTTTTTGAGTGTCTCTAGAAATTTTACGCAAAAGTTCGGAAAGTGGATCATCACTTTTGGGCGATATATTGATAAACATCGATGCTTTTTTGGGTGAAGCCTGCCTCGCAATAAGCAAGGTAAAACTGCCACATGCGGATAAATCTATCATCGAACCCAATTTGTTTAACGCCGCCCAATTTTGCCATGAAAGTGTCTTGCCACTTTTTTAGGGTCCATGCGTAATCAAGGCCAAATGGCGTGGCTTTTTCCATTGTTAGGTGGGCGGATTGTAACTGTTCTTGCATTATTTCATGGCTGGGTAACATGCCACCAGGGAAGATATATTTCTGAATAAAATCAACCGTTGAGGAATAATGATCAAAGCGATCATGGTCGATGGTGATCACTTGAATACCTATCTTGCCACCGGGTTTTAAAAGGTGGTTTACTTGCTGAAAATATGTTGGCCAATACTCTTGACCGACGGCTTCTAACATCTCAATGGAAACGATATGATCAAACTGACCTTCCATGTCGCGGTAATCTTGCAACAAGAAGTCGGCTTTGTCTTTTAATCCTTTGTTGGCTAGGCGCTTTTCAGCATATTGTTTTTGCTCGGTTGATAGGGTAAGGCCGGTGACATGGCAGCCATATTCTTTGATGGCAAATTCAGCAAAGCCACCCCAACCGCAGCCAATTTCTAAAACATGGTCGCTTCTTTTTAGTCCAAGCTGTTCAGCCAATTGGCGATATTTTTCGGTTTGCGCTGTGGCTAAATCTGCTTCGCCATCTTTTCGAAAGGCCGATGAATAAGTCATGGTTTCATCAAGCCATAATTCATAAAAATCATTGCCTAAGTCATAGTGATAGGAAATGTTGCGGCGGCTGCCTTTTTTACTGTTGCGATTAAACAGATGAATAAACTTATGGATCATCTGCCACAGTTTGGAATCGCTCAAAACCTTTTCTAAGGCGTGTAAGTTGGCGCATAGTAAGTTCAAAAGGCTGCTTAAGTCATTAGTGCTCCAGCTGCCATCCATGTAACTTTCGCCAAGGCCAATGTCATTGGTCTTCATCATCCGGCTGATCGCTGTCCATGAATGGATGGTCATATCAGCAACCATAGATGTTACATTGGATTGACTGCCATGAAAGGTGCGGACATTGCCAGAGGGGAACTGAATGGTAAGGTGGCCAGTATGCAAATGGCCTAACACACGAGTTAACATTTTTTCACGCACATCTGAAAAAGCGGTCGATGCAGATCGGCTGTTGGTGCGAATATTGTCCATGGTGAAATCCTGTCTTTCAGTTCCCTATATCATTTATAAAGTGTGTACGGTTTTTTAGGGGGCTTTGGTTTAGTGAAAAATGGAATTTTCTTTAACCACAATTTGAAGGCTTCATAATGTATGGCTAAAACCACTTTGATAGTTTGCAAGGGGATTTTGAAAAAGACCGCTAAAAGAGTATTGTTATTCAAGGATTTTTCCTTGGCTGTTAAGCAGGCAGTAAGGCGCTGTTGTTGGTTGGGGCCTTTGTAGCGAATACTCAAATGCAAGTTTTCTTGTGGGATGATTTGCTTGAATAGATAATAGCCATCCACCTGATAAAAGGGCGATACATGGAACTTTTTTGGGGCTTGATGTAATGGGATGGTTTGGTCTTTTTTCACGATATTTGGCAATTGGCAGACGTAAGTGTGTTTTTCGCCAAAGGTGTTGTGCACCTCGTAAAGCAGGGCCACTAGGTCATCATCCTTGTTATAAACATAAAAGGTTGTCAGGGGGTTGAAGGCATAACCCAAAACCCGCGGCATGGTGAGCATGGTGATGCGATAGTTAGCATCATCAAGTCCTTCATTTCTTAGGGATTGCAGCAAGCGTTTTTTTAAGGGCAATGACTTTTCGGTGTCCCCTTCAAACACGCCATAATCGCGTTCATAGATAGAAAAAAGATTAAAGCGATTGGCCCCTAGTAGGCTCGGAAGGTCTCTGCTTTGGTGCAGATCATCCAAATCCACCATCACATAGTAAATCGGGTACTTGAAGGCGTGTTTTTTTATGTTTGTGCGTTTGTGCCAAACATCGCCAACATATAGCCGATTTTTGCTTTTTTGGGTCATGAGGCCAACGACATCCGTTCAAGGGTGATAAGATCAGCCATGCCAATGCGGGCATTCTGATCAGGCTTGTTCCATGGGCGACGATAGCCACCTATTAATTCTGCCAAGGCAAGGCCCGCTTGAATACCATCTTCATGGAAGCCATCCCCCATCCAAGCGCCACCATACCACAAACCATCAAATCCTTGTTGTTCCCATAAAGCTTTTTTGGCTTTTAAGGCGGCTAGGTCAAACACAGGGTGGTCATACTCATAACGCCCCAAAATATGGTCGTCACGTACATCCAGTGGATTGTTTTTCTGTGGGTTAAGGGTCACCAACAAAGGCGTGGCGGTGTAGATATGTTGTAGGCGGTTCATCCAATAGGTTACCGCGGGGTCTTTTTTGTGGGCTTCGTCGCGCTCAATGTAATTCCAGCTTGCCCATGCACGCTTACGCTTTGGCATTAGGCGGGTGTCACTGTGTAAAATCACTTCATTGGGGCGATACTTAATATTTTTCAACAATTCAAGCTGCGGTGATTTGATGCCAGAATTCTGCAAGATTTTCGCGGTTTGGTCTGAGTGGCAAGCAAACAAAACTTCATCAAATTGCAGCGTGGTGTCGCCAGATTGTAAGGCATAACCGTGCTGTGCTTTGACTAATTTTTCAACTGGGCTGTTTAGCATAATTTTGTGGTTAAAATCTTCTATTAATCGGCGGACATATTCACGGCTACCACCAACAACAGTGCGCCATTGCGGGCGATCTGTCAGCTGGGTTAGGCCATGGTTTTGGAAAAACTTTAGGAATGATAATGCTGGATAATCAAGAATATCTTCACAGTCGCTGGACCAAATTGCAGCACCCATTGGGGCCAAATGGTCACGAACAAAAGCCATGCTATAGCCTTCTTTTTCTAGCAGTTTCCGAAGGGTGATGTTTTCTAATGTTGCCAGTTTTACATAATGATCGGTATTTCTGTAGAACCGCAGAAGACTGTTGATCATTGACCAAAAACGTGGCTTGAACACATTCGTCGGTTGAGCAAATAAACCGCCACCATCACCACCAGAATATTCATAGCCCTGTTGATCAAGTGAAACAGCAAACGACATATCTGTTGCGTGTGTTGGCACATCTAAATGCTTAAACAAAGCCGAAAGATTTGGATAGTTTTGAGGATTATAAACGATAAAGCCCGTATCAACCGCAACCGACCTACCATCAACCTCAACATCAACTGTATGGCTGTGGCCACCTATATAATCGTTGGCTTCAAAAACCGAGACATTATGGTGCTGGTTAAGCAACCATGCCGCTGAAAGCCCCGTTATGCCTGATCCAATGATGGCGATATTTTTACGGCCTGATGGGTCAAGAGGTTGGTTGGTTAGTGCACTGTCTAATGGGCTCATAATCTTTACTTTCTGCGAATGAACATGCGTTTGTTACGGCATGATTGAAAAGTTGGATCACGGGCGCTCATGGTGATGGTTAAAAAGAAAGAGGATGACAAAAATCACCTGGTGAAAAAAATCCATCAAAAAAGTGCATTTTTTGCGATAAATTTATGATCCACCTAAATCCCCTAGCGTAATAAGGGGCATGAGTGACGTGTTAACACAAGATGTGACAGCCGATAAGGCAACTGTGGGAGCTATAAATTCTGCAGCCGCTAACGCTTTCTCCTTGACGAAGCATGGTCTGACAAGCGACTATGACGGAAAGAGAGCTAAACGGGGTGACATCATGGATGGAAACACACACTCAAGTGTGTCAGACATGACTCATGAGCAGTTAATGGTTAAGATCGCTGATGATCGCGACCGGGCTGCTTTTGCTGTCGTATTTGATTATTTTGCACCAAGGGTGAAATCTCATCTGATGAAGATGGGGCTTAACTCACAAGGTGCTGAAGACATGGCGCAGGATGTGCTTGTGATCGTTTGGCAAAAGGCGTTTCAATTTGATCCCCAAAAAGCCAAATTGTCGACATGGATATTTAGGATAGCGCGGAACAAATTTATTGATTTGACCCGTAAGCAAAAATATCCAGAAGTGAATGCTGATGATCACATGCACAATATGCTTGCGCCCGAAGAAACCGATAAGCCGATTGAGCAAATGCAGGATGCTGAAATTGTTTCCTCTGCGCTTGAACACTTAAATGAGGACCAGCGCAAAGTGATCGATTTGTCTTTTTATAAGGAAATGAGCCATTCCCAAATTGCAGAACATTTGTCGCTGCCTTTGGGAACGGTGAAATCACGTATCAGGCTAGCTTTTCAGGTACTAAGAAAGAAAATGGGAGACACTATATGACCCATACAGGACTATTGCCGCAAGAATGGTTGATGGATTATGCCGCGGGCAGCTTGAATGAGGCCCACGCCATGGTTGTTGCCTGTCATTTGCAATATCATAAAAACTTGCAAGATGATCTTCGTGCGGCAGAAGATTTGGGTGGTGATCTTTTGATGTCAAATCAGCCTGAAAAAATGGCCGCCGACAGCTTGGATAAAGTACTATCACGCCTTGATGCTGGTGAGGCAGAACCGATTGAGGTTCAGCGCTCGACACCGTCTGAAATGCCAACAGACGTGCCTGCACCGTTGCAAAAATATTTGAAAAATGGTTTGTCTGATTGCAAGTGGCGTATTATGGGCCCCGGCATGCGTCAGATGAAACTATGGTCTGGTGAAAAGGGTGAATGCCTATGGCTATTGAAAGCCAAAGGCGGCACGCAAATTCCCGTACATGACCATAAAGGCCTTGAAATGACTTTGATCCTAAAAGGCAGCTATCATGTGGGTGATGAGCATTATACCCCAGGTCTGTTAGAAATGGCTGATCAAGACCATCACAGTCACCAACCGGTAATTGATGAAGGTGAAGACTGTATTTGTTTGGTGGCGACAGAAGCCCCCATTAAAATTCACAGCCTTGTTGGGCGAATGTTACAGCCTTTGATTGGTCTCTAAGGCGACATGAAATAATTTTAAGCCCTGCCTTTCTGGCGGGGCTTTTTTTATGCGATTATTGCTTGCTTGTTGAGATACGACTGTTAAAGTTTGAGGCAAATATTGGGGAGATGTTTTTATGCAAATTTCAGGTATGTCGGTGGTTATTACCGGTGGTGCCAGCGGCATTGGCCGTGAATTAGCCCGCCAAGCCGCCGCAATGGGGGCGCGTCATATTGCCATATTAGATATAAATATGGATGGCGCCAAGGAAACCCTTCAAGACATTGAAAACAGCAGCGTCCATCATTGTAATGTCGGTGATGCTAAGTCTGTAGAAAAGGCGGTTGCAGCAGCAAAAGAGGCTGCGGGTGGTATTGACATCTTTTTCTCAAATGCAGGAATTGGTTTAGGTGATCGCCCGCATTGGACCGCTTATGGTCACAGCGATGAAGATTGGCAACGCGGTATTAATATCAATGTCATGTCGCATGTTTATGCAGCGCGTTTTGCGGTACCAGACATGGTTGGGCGTGGTAAGGGGGCATTTATCATAACTGCTTCTGCGGCAGGGTTGTTGACCCAAATTGGCGATACCATTTATACCGCCACCAAATTTGCCAGTGTTGGCTTTGCCGATAGTTTGGCGATTACCCATGGTGATGATGGCTTGCAGGTATCAGTGGTTTGCCCAGAAGGCGTGGCAACCCCCTTGACCGCTAACCTTAAAGGTGGGGCGCAAGATGCCAATGGTGTGAAAACCGCTGAAGAAGCCGCAGCGACCATTCTTGCTGGTGTTGAGGCCGGTGATTATTTTATCACCACCCACGAAACCACACCGCAGTTTTTAATGCACAAGGCACAGAATTATAACCGCTGGGTTGGTGGCATGCGCAAGTTTCGCCGTAATTTAATAGCGGCCAATGGTGGGGTGCCCATCATCATGGAAGAAAAGAAATAAAAAAGAATTGGGAGATTTGATAATGAAAGCATTGGTCTGCGAAACCCTTGAAGGGCCAGAAAAACTAGTTTTAAAAGATATTGATAAGCCCACCCTTAAAAAGGGCCATGTATTGATTGAGGTAAAAGCCGCCTCTTTGAACTTTCCCGATGTGTTAATTACGCAAGGTAAATATCAGATTAAACCAGATTTACCCTTTATTCCTGGGGGCGAGGCTGCTGGTGTTGTGGCCGAACTGGGTGACGGGGTAACCAACCTTTCTGTTGGCGACCGTGTCTTATTTACGGGCAGCCATGGTGCCTTTGCAGAATATGCCGTGATCCCTGCACAATTAGCCATGCCCATCCCGGATGATATGGATTTTAAATCAGCGGCAGCACTGACCATTACCTATGCCACCAGCTATCACGCCTTGAAGCAACGCGCCAGTTTACAGGCTGGTGAAACGGTGGCGGTTTTAGGTGCCGCAGGTGGTGTGGGTTATGCTGCTATTGAATTAGCAAAAGCCATGGGTGCCAATGTAATTGCCTGTGCATCAAGTGCGAAAAAGCTTGAGGTGTGTAAAGAAGCAGGCGCTGATGAGCTGTTGGATTATGATGAAGAAGACCTGAAAGATGGCCTTAAAAAACTGGCGCCTAAGGGTGTAGATGTGATCTACGATCCTGTGGGTGGACGTTTTTCTGAGGCGGCATTGCGCGCCATTGGCGTAAATGGTCGCCATTTGGTCATTGGTTTTGCCGCGGGTGATATTCCTAAAATGCCGCTTAACTTAACGCTTCTGAAACAATGCCAAATTGTTGGTGTATTTTGGGGGGCTTGGGCAATGGCAAACCCCGCAGGGCAAGTGGCTAATATGAACGACTTGTTTGATATGTTCAAAAAGGGCCAGATCAAACCACGGGTTGAAGACAGTTTTAAAATGGCTGACTATGAAGAGGCTTATGCCTGTTTGACAGAGCGTCGTGTTCGAGGTAAGGCGGTGTTTGAAATTGGTAGCTAAGCCTTCCAGCACAACAAGCTAAAAAGGAAAAACAAATGAGCAATCGTATTATTGCCGTAACAGGCGCCTTTGGGATTTTGGGTCGGGCTACGGTTCAGCATTTATTGAGCCAAGGTCATTGTGTTGCTTTGTTGGATGTGTCTGAACCACGTGGTGATTTGGGTTTAACCGCGGACCAAAGTGATTATTTGGTTGTTGGTGGGGTTGACCTTACCGATGGCGCAGCAACCCGTGCCGCGATTGATAAGGTGGTTTCTCACTTTGGTGGTTTGGATGGCTTGGTTAATATAGCCGGTGGCTTTGTATGGACCAGCCTTGAAGACAGCGACGCTGACACTTGGCAACAAATGTTTGATATGAATGTCAAAACCGCGATGAACACATGCCACGCAGCCGTGGGTGCTTTGAAAAAATCCTCAGCGGGTCGCATTGTTAATATTGGGGCAGCTGGAGCAGTTAAGGCTGATATGGGCATGGGCCCCTATGCCGCCAGTAAGGCAGGGGTTATGCGCTTAACTGAAAGCTTGGCGCAAGAACTGAAAGGCGATGATGTGTGTGTCAACGCGGTTCTGCCCTCTATTATTGATACGCCTCGCAACCGCGAAGACATGCCTGATGCTGACTTTACCGCATGGGTCAAACCAGAAGCATTGGCTGATGTGATCGCCTTTTTATTATCCGATGCGGGACACCCCATTACAGGGGCCTTAATCCCTGTCATAGGTCGTGTTTAGGGGCGGATAATTGATAAGAATTAAGGCGGCTTATCTAACACGGATAGCCGCCTTTTTTTGTAGGTGCCTAAATTACCGCGATGGCATCAATTTCCACGCCAAAGCCATAGTGCAGGTCTTTTACAGGCACCACCGCGCGGGCGGGTTTGGTATCGCCAAAAAAATCGGCATAAACTTTGTTAACGATGGGCCAATGATTACCGTCTGAGACATAAACAGTGGTTTTCACGATGCGGTCTTTGCTGGAGCCAGCGGCTTCGACAATTGCGAGCATACTGTTTAGGCAATTAAGCGTTTGTTCTTCAATGCTGCATAAAACCGGTTCTTTCGAGCCGGGGCGAAAGCCTAATTGCCCAGAGACATAAACGGTGCCATTGGCAACGGTTGCTTGGCTGTAATGGCCGCCGGGCGCGGTGGCTTTGTCGGTTAAAATGTGGTTCACTTTTGTTGTCATTGCTTAGTCTTTCTAAGGAATAAGAAGCCTGTGCCCTGCCTTTAAAGCAATGACACAGGCCATTTTAATTTGGGTTTAAATTATTCGTCGCTGGCTTTTTCCCAGTCATAGGTTTCAAAGCTAGGGAGCTTGATTTTAATATCACGTTCACCAGCGGCAAAACGATCACGCACATCTTTGCGCAGGGCTGCCATGTCCTCAGGGAAGGTCCAGCGTAATTTGCGTACTTGCCCCCAATAGGTGCCTAATTCATCAGGCCGTTCATCGGCCGGCATGGCAACCATTTTTCCCACAATCTCATAGCCTTTCTCAATGCGGGCCACATGCTGGGCCTCAAAAGCATCAATTTGGTCCATCAGGGCTTTTAGCTCTGGATCTGTTGAGGTGTCTTTGTGACGCATATAGTCAGCGACATTGCGGTCAGCCATGCGATTGAAGTAATCAACGCTGTCTTCAAGGCTGATACGATCAGCGTTACGCCATTGGTGCATGTCATCGGCATTGACTAAGGTTTCGGTTTTGGGGTCAATGACCAAAACTGTTGGCGTTGCATAAAAAATGGGTAGGCCAAAACGACGGGTAATGTCTTTGCCATTTTTTAAGGGGCCAACATCAATGAAAACCATCTCATAATTTTCTTCAATAACTTTCGCCATTTCAGGTTCGTCAACACGGGCTGCTAAACCACGGCTGTCATGGCACCAATTCGCCCCCAAAATGACGAGGGCTTTTTTACCATTAGCCATGGCACGTGACAGGGTCTGATCAACCACCGCCATCGGGTCATCAACGGGGTGATATTTTTCGCCCTTATTGCTGTCCTCAACCATCATTGGCGATAAAAACGGGACACTTGATGCGGATGAGATGATGCTGGCACTGTCAAGTTTTAAGGCACTTGACATAATGGGCTCAGATTGTGCGGCATTTATTGCTGTTGTTATGCCAACCGCAAATAGGCTGGTTGCAAGAAATTTATGAGACAATAATGTAGGCTTCATTTTAGCGGTTTTCCTCGAAAATAGGTCGACAAGTTTAAATAAGGGGTTCTTGTTGCTCAGATTTACGTTCATTATTCATGACCCGCTGGCGACGTAGCATGTCTTCTTTAAATTCGGCGATAATTTGATGCCGAATTTGAGTGCGGGCCAGTATATGGCGGCGCTGGTTTTTCTTGCTGGGTTCTGAATTTAAACGGCTGGCATAATGCTCAAGCATACGTGGCCATTCGTCATCGGCTGAGATGTCTTGGCCGCTCATCATTGGAATGGTGCTGGCAATATGGGTTGCGGTAAACTGGTCTTTGATGAAGGCTTTCATAACACCAATTTCGCCATCCAAATGGCTGATCATTACTTGGTCTGTTTTATTGATGTCATAACGCCAACTTAGTTCACATACCGTTGGGCCATAGGTTAAAGAGGCTGACCCGCCTTCGTCTAATAATGTTTCATGGCTGCCATAAACGTCGCGTGCTAATTTGTCTGGCAGATTAAACAGGTCTTCCATCATAACAATAGGATAATACCCAACATCTAATAAAGCGCCGCCGCCATAACCTTGTGTGATGGGTAGGCTGATGTTGACATCAATTTTGGTTACACCTTCTGGACCAATGTGGTCTAAGGTGTTCTTCAATGCCTTGTATTGTGCATGAAATAAGAAAGAACTCAGCTCTACCAGAAGCAAGTCTTTTTCTTCGGCCAGGGTGACCGGCTCGACAGCTGTGTCATTGTTGCGGGTAATGGCGCCGTCCCCTAACACGGGTTTGCCGCTGTTTTGGGTATCTTTACAGTCTTCAAAGCGTTGTG
>CAKZLM010000001.1 GCA_937126915.1 uncultured Alphaproteobacteria bacterium | reverse complement strand
CGCCAACAGCAGGGCGACAATCATCACCCCAACAAATAGTCCAGCCATGCGTTTTTTGTCATAAATTTTCGCGGTCAGTCTCATCAGATGTCTCGTTCAAGGCCTTAAGAGTTGCTGTTAAATAATATTACTGGGCTAATTGGTCTACTTAATATACTGGTCTATATAATATTCTAGACTTGAAAGTCCAGTAATTTTTCTTAAAATAATAAAAAAGACGCAAAAAACCCTGTATAAGGCGAAAGAAATGACTAAAAACTGCCCATTAGCCACGGATGATAGCGCCCGTGGGCGGCCCAAAGACGAAGAAAAGCGCAAGGCGATTCTCGCCTCTGCCACCTGTTTATTTATGGAAAATGGTTTTGATGGCACCAGCATGGTGGATGTAGCAAAGGCCGCTGGCGTTTCCAAGCAAACCGTTTACAGCCACTTTTCTTCGAAGCAGCAATTATTCAAATCCGCCATTGACGCCAAGATGGAAGATTATTTGCCAAGACAGGCGCTCACCGCGGTTCAACTACACACGCTTGAGGCTGATTTGTTGGCTATTGGGAGCCGCTTTTGCCAGCTTATTTTCAGTGATGACGCCATCGCCATGCACCGCATTTTAGCCGCCGCTGCCAGCAATAACGACAAATTAGCGCGCATTTTTTGGGAAACTGGCCCCGATGAAATGTTGGCGCAGTTTGCCCATTTGCTGGACCATTATGTAGCCAGTGGCGACATCAAAATCGCCAACACCATTGACGCCGCCCAGCATTTCGCAGCCCTTCTCCACGGTAATTACCACACCAAACGGGTCATTGGCTTGCTGAAATCAATCGACGACATCCCCATCGAAAAACACGTCACCAACGCCGTCCATCATTTCATCAAGTCCTATGGATGAGGGGTTTAAGAATTCAAAATAGATAATACCCCTAACATAATAGACAAAAAACCTAATGCCGCGCTTAATCTAATAGCGGGTTCCGGATGTTTAGGCATTGCCAATAGCGCTTTAAACCACCCAACTTTCTTGAATGTTAAATCAATCGCGGCTTTTGATTGACCTGTTCGACCATTTAAATCTATCCACGCCTGCCAATCTATCCAAATAAGCTCACGAGCTTTCCAAATCTTCTGGGGCCCATTTGTAGTTTGCGCATTTGTTAATTGTGCAGTTGCCGCAAAACGAATATTCCTGACCACAGATCCGTGTTTACTTGATATTATATACCATTGCCCATGAACTTTATGGCGCAATCTCTTTGACTTTATGTGATCATAATAAACCACAAACCAACCATTTGGCATTTCAGAAACTGGCATTTTATGACAGCGCGTAAATTTTCCTTTGAAAGAGGTTTCACCCATAATAATACACTCGCATCCATTAAATTTAACATGAGCACACTATTATAGTTTATATTATTAAAATTAAAACTATAAGTTTTAACTCTTCTTCACAAATTCGGATTTTAGTTTCATGGCGCCGATACCGGGGATTTTGCAATCAATGTCATGATCGCCGTCAACAAGGCGGATGCCTTTTACTTTGGTGCCTACTTTTACGACTAAGGATGAGCCTTTTACCTTTAAATCTTTAATCACCGTGACGGTGTCCCCATCGGCCAAAGGGTTGCCGACAGCATCAACCTTTTGCGGACCATCTGCGGCGTCAGTGCTTGCCGAACTGGCATCAACTGACCATTCATGGGCGCATTCAGGGCAAACAAGCAACGCGCCATCTTCATAAGTATAAGGCGATTGGCATTTAGGGCAGGCAGGTAACTCACTCATAAAACTCTCTTCTTGTTTGAGGGGCGCATAAAGTTGTCACATCATAGATGATTTTTGCCTGCTTGGGCAGAGACAAAAGCGCGCATTTGGCAAAAAGCTGGACAAGGGGTGCTGCACTACATAAGCTGTTGATCTGACATGACTAGTTTCTAATATGGGGATAGGGGAGAGCGTAATCATGGCACCATGGATAGCAAAAGCATCATTGCTTTGGGATAAGGTTTGGGCCTTTTTAACACCTGACGATTTGGGCTGGAACAGCATTAAACGCGTCCTTCTAGTCACGGCTTTTATCCTGCCCATCTTAACGCTGATCACCCGTGTGATGCCTGACTTTTCGATCCAAAAAGTGGTCGGCTTTACGGTCTCTTTTCTTTATGTCTTGTTGCCCGCTTTAGGCCTTTATCTAGCGTGGTATGTGTTATCAAAGCTGCCTGATGTTGTGCGTTTATTAGCACTCATTACAGGCGTTACTGGTCTCTTTACCTTTGCTGGTATGTGGGGCGATAAATCAGGCATGATCATTGTTGCCTTGATCGTGTTCAGTTTGCTGTTGTCCTATGGTGGTCTGCGCGCCCTTGCCAAAAATGACTTTGATTTTGCCTTTCATAAACGCGCAACGCTTGCCGCCCTTGTTGGGCTTGTGGGACTTGGTTTCGTCAGCTATCAATTTTTAAAAGACCAAGGCGACCCCAACCCGAACCTTGTTGATTATACCCTAACAAAGCATCCGTTGTTGAGCGACATAACCATGCCTGCAAACCCCGGTGAGGCGGGACCATATCCTGTGAAATTTGCCACTTATGGCAGCGGTGAAGACCTACACCGCCCAGAATATGGCGAGGATGTTACCTACACATCCACCCCCGTTGATGGTAGTGTTCTGGCCGAAGGTTGGCGCGGTGCCGTTGGTTGGTTGCGCACCTGGTACTGGGGCTTTGACGCCACTGAGTTTCCACGCCAAGGCCGCATTTGGATGCCCGACGTTGACCCCACAACAACTGACATGGGTAACTTCCCCTTGGTGCTGATGGTGCATGGCAACCACGCCATGGAAGATTTTTCTGACCCCGGATATGACTATATCGGTCGCCACCTTGCCAGCCGTGGCATGGTGTTTGTGTCAGTGGATGAAAATTTCATCAACAGCTCAATGGTTGACCGTGTCAATCCATTTACCCGTGGCATTGGCCGCGAAAATGATGCCCGTGGCTGGATGCTGTTACAGCATTTATCGCTGTGGCGCGAGTGGATGCAGGATGACAGCCACCCCCTAAATGGTTTGGTTGATATTGAGCGCGTGGCCTTAATGGGTCATTCGCGCGGAGGGGAAGCGGTTGTTATTGCCGCCGCCTTTAACCGTCTTGATCATTATCCTGATGATGCCACGCTGGACTTTGATTTTAACTTTAACCTGCGCGGCATTGTCGCGGTTGCCCCTGTTGACCAGCAATATCGTCCACGCAAAAACCCCACCATGATTGAGAATGTCAATTATTTCACCATTCATGGCAACCAAGATGGTGATGTGATCAGCTTTTCAGGCACCGCGCCTTACAGTCGTTTGAAATTTACTGACCCTGACAAATTTTATTTCAAGTCCAGCCTCTATGTGAACGGCGCCAACCATGGTCAGTTTAACACCACATGGGGACGCACAGACTTTGGTGGTTATAATAAATATATTCTAGACACTGACCATATCATGGATCCAGAAGAACAACGCCAAATTGCCAATGTCTATTTCACCGCCTTTTTAGAAACCGTGATGACCGACGACAAAAGCTATTTACCGCTGTTCCAAGATGCCCGTTATGGCACTGATTGGCTGCCCGATACATTTTTGGTGAATAATTATTGGGACAGCAACACCGACAAATTAGTAAACTTCGAAGAAGACATGAACCCCGCCAGCACCGCCCATGAGGGGGTTAAAATTGTTGCTGACAACCTTTCGCAATGGCGCGAAGAAGACAT
This sequence comes from uncultured Alphaproteobacteria bacterium, assembly GCA_937126915.1. Taxonomy (GTDB): domain Bacteria; phylum Pseudomonadota; class Alphaproteobacteria; order Sphingomonadales; family SMXR01; genus CAKZLM01. Next base: position 9,723 of record CAKZLM010000001.1, on the reverse strand, counting down.
TAAATTAAAATATCGTCCTATGGGTAATCATATGGCGCGCATTGCCTGGGATGACCGCGTTCATGATGACATAGCCCATTATAGCTTTGAGGGCTCAATGGCGATGCTGGATAACCAAGCCTTCGTCTTTTCGCTGTCCGATGGCGGTAAAAACACCTTACCCCCGCATTTTGAACCAGACGAAAAAGATCAGAACAACGATAAAGGCGAAACTGATAAAAAGGCAGATAAAACCCTTAATTGGACCGTCGTCTTCCAAGACCAAAATGGCGAAACCGCCAGCTTACAACTTGCCGACCTTCACCCGCTTTACCCGCAGGTGAAAGCCGCCACCGTTAAATGGTCAGAAATGGATGAAGCGCCTAAATCAGAAGTGGTGATGAAACATTATAGCATTTCGGCCAACTACCTAACGACACAGAATGCACGCTTTGACCCCAGCCAAATAAGCGCGATCAGCTTTGTTTTTGATCAGAATAAACGTGGTGCTATTTATTTGGATGATGTTGGCTTTAGAACATTTAGAACAATGCCCTAAGTCATTCAGCTGAATATTTATGAGGGGTCCGAAAATCATCTTCATGATCATAGTGATGATCGTGGTTGGTGTCGGCATCACCTTCAGCACCATGATACAGCAGTGCGCTGGTGATTTGCGGTTTATTGTCATCAGCAATGTTAATGGCCAAGGGCAATTCAAGCCAATAACTGTTATAGCTGCCCAATACAGAATGATAGCCAAAGCGCCCACCAATAGCACGCACGATATATTCCAAAACCTGCATGCTTATGGTCATGGTATAATCTATGGAATGCGCGTCAATTGATACCTCTTTGGGATTTTGGTCGTTCTCATCATTCGACAAAACTTTGGGTGATTCCAAAATGTCGACCTTTAAATAACCGCCCTTAATCACCGAACCCCTAATCATAATAGAGCCATTATGCAGATTAAATTTAATCGCACGATGGATAATTTGCTCTAAAACATGGCTCATCTTATCGTAATTAGCGCGCACATTTGGCGCATCTTTAATGCTATCTGAAATGTAAAATTCAAAGCTTTGTTTTTCAAACATCTCACGATATTTTTTACGCAAATCTTCCAATAATATGCTGATATTGACCTCTTGCTGGCGGGCGCTTTCATCAACCTCGAAATAATCAGTAATCAGTTTCAAGTCTTCCGACATTTTTGTCATATCACCAATACTTCTAAGCGATGATGAGAGATATTTTTGCAGCACTTCCGGCATTTGATTGCTGCCAGAATGTATCAAATTGATATAACTTGATAATTCCACCAAGGGCTTTTGCGCCTCAAGAATAACTGCCTTCATTAATTCACGCTGTTCGGTCAACAGTCGGAAGTTTTTCTTTTCTGCCAACCGTTGCTGATCCAACTGATTACTGACAACACTAATATCACGGATTTGAAGAACCGCCCCTAGATGCCTTGATCCGCGCTTGATGGCAGTGGCCACATAATGCAATTTCTTATGCTTTTGCATGCTGCCTGAATCAAACAAGAAATACCCTTCTTTAAAATCATCACCATCATTATAAACTTGGTGCAATGGTTTTAATTCAGGCACCAAATGCATATAGTCGTCACTGTCGCGCAAAATGCTTAAAATATGGTGATTAAGTATGTCTTCGCTGGAGACATTGAACAAATCACAAGCACTTTTATTGACATATTCAACAATGCCAAACTGGTTGACCACAAAAATGGCATCAACCATGGCATCTAAATACCCTTCACGCACGCGTAATTGCTTGCCAAACGAGGTGCGGCTTTCAAAAAACTTCATTTTCAAGCTATAGGTCGAGCCAAAAACCAACAGCAAAACAAAACTCACAATGGCTGCAACACCGTAAATGATGGTCATAACCAAGTCTTGGTTGGCATTTAATTCTTCCACTGATACCTCTGACACCAAAGCCACACCATATTCAGGTGACCAGCGCCAAAAGCCATAAACGTCTTCACCATAATAATTAATATATCGACGCAGGCTTTCTGAACCCGTATCTAATTCCATACCCCCTTCACGCTGCAAATGCATCACAGGGGTAGATGTATATGTATTGCGGGTTATTTCGGCACTGCTGAAAGCTAACCCTTTGGTGGTCAAAATCGCTTGGCTTTCATTTTTAAGCTGGTTTTTAGCGACCAGCTCACCCAAAAACCTCGCGTGCGACAAGAAATAACCGCGCCGATCAACAATGAAAGACTCGCCAGTTTCGCCATAATTATTATGGGCAAACATCAAACTAAAATCGGCATAGGGATCTAATCGAATGGACAAAATCGCCATGACACGACCATCCGCATCCCACATTGGCGTCAACATAAACATGGTTGACTGCACAACCTCATCATATTTCAGGGGAACATCAGATAACATCGGCGGCGTAATAACAGACGCCCCATCTAACACGTCATTAAAAACGTCTGGCATTTGGCTTTTAACAACATTGGTATAAGTCAAATTATCTTCACGCATCGAGCCATAATTAAAGCCCTCTAGACTGATGATAAACATGCCCAAATAGCCATAATTTAGCAATTGCGGACCGATATACTCGCGCAATATATGAAGATCGTCACTGGTCATTAGGGTATCAGGCACCAAGTCTGTTTCTAGTAGCGCCGTTGTTTTCTCAAGAACATAAGGGTCAGCTGCAATGCGTTTAATCACCTTTAAATGATCAGACCGCCAATCATTATAATGCGCAAGGCTACGATCCATTGACGCGTAACTGCGTTCAATGAATTGCTCTTGCGCATCATCTTTAATTTGGTAAATCAGCAGCAAAAAGGCCATTGCCATAAGTGAAAATGTTATGACAATGGATAATCAAAAAAAACCAACAACACTAGAAAAACCCAATCCTCATCCCCAAAATAAAAAAAACCTGATCAAGAGATCAGTTAGGGACAATTATCCAATGAGAATCTTAAGTGAACGTTAACAATTTATAGTTTTAATAAAATTGTCATAATTCTAAATTTAAGCGTTTTATTACACATTACTTTAAAAAATGATCATTCTTTCAAATAACGATCATACCAATTGAGGAATCTTTCATAACGATCTTTGATGAAATTGGGCTTTCTAAAGCCATGATGTTCACCAGGGTAAACCACTAATTGTGTTTCAACGCCAACGCGGCGCAATGCTTGATAAAGCTGTTCACTATTCATCACAGGCACGTTCCAATCTTCTTGCCCGCCCATCACCAAGGTTGGCGTGGTTACTTTGGCAACATCATTGAAAGGCGAAATCGCTTCCCATGCCCGGGCAGTGTCCCATGGCAAGCCAAGTGCAGCTTCCCAATGACGCTGGTAATGATCAACGCCATAATTGGCGCGATATAAAACCTCGCTGGCACCACTTACGGCGGCTTTGAAACGGGTCGATTTGGTAATCACATAATTGGTTAGCATACCGCCATAAGACCAGCCCCCAACACCTAACTTATCAGGGTCGGCAATGCCTTTTTCAATCAAATGATCAATGCCTGCCATAACATCTTCAAAGTCACGCACCCCCCACTTTTGCCAAAGGGCCACAGAAAAATTTTGACCATACCCACTTGAGCCACGCGGATTAGGCATTAAAACGGCATAACCATGCGCCGCATACAGTTGTGCATAGGCATCAAAGCCATAATCAAATTGCGATACTGGACCGCCATGCAGGCGCAATATGGTTGGGTGCATCTGGCCATTTTGGTGCCCTGCTGGCAAATATAAAAACCCATCCACAGGCGTGCCATCTTTGCTGTTAAAGGTTAGTTTTTCAACCGATGCCAGCTTTTTCCCGGCCAGAAGATCATCATTAATCTTGGTTAAGCGTGTTTCAACACCGTCTTGGTTGATTAAAGAAACATTGGCGGTTTGACCAGGGCGATCAATCAACGCTACCATCTGACCCGCAGCGTTCATATCAAGCCGCTGAAGGCTGGCTTGTTGTTGAAACACTCTTTCCACTTGGCGAGATTTCATGTTTATTTTTGCCAATTGGTTAGTTCCCGCATCTTCCAGTTCAAAATAAACTGTTTCATGATCAGGGGCAAAAACGGGGTTGCTAACATTACGGTCAAGCGAGGTAGTCATCACCACCGCCTCACCGCCACTAACCATGCGATAAGCTAAATGGTTGGTGGCATACCAAATGATATCAGGCCGCGTAACTGTGACATAGGCTATGGTTTTACCATCTTGGCTCCACGCCGGACTGCGGTCAGGACCAACATTTTTAGTAAATTGACGTAACCGTTGATCAGCCTCACTGGCCCCTAAATCGACAATCCAAATATCGCTATTATCATTGCTATCAGGGTCGTCAGTGCGGTTACCAACAAAGGCGATTTTCTCACCATCCGGGGACCACTGCGGGTCACTATCATCATAAGGGCCAAAGGTTAATTGTCGCGGTGCCTCGTCGCCCTTGGCGTAATGATATAAGTGGGTGCGGGTTTCATCCAAATAACCAACATAATCGCGTTTAAACTGGCGACGGTTAATCACATATGGGTCCGGCGGTAATTTTTCGCCTGTTTTCTTGGCCTTTTCTTCCGCCAGTTGACGGGGGCTTTTATCACGAATGACCAAAACCATGCTTTGACCATCAGGAGCCCAACGATAATCGCTCACCCCTTGGTCTACGTGAGTATATTGCTCAGCCTCGCCCCCCATCATATTTAAGGTCCACACTTGTGACTTAGCATCGTCACCCCCTCGTGATGCGGTAAAGGCCAAATAAGTGCCATCGGGTGACCAATGCGGATTGCTAACACTGTCTGATTTTAGGGTCATGGGCAGGGTTTTGCTGCCATCACTGCTAACAATCCATAAACGAGTCGATGCTTTATTCGCTTCCATGTCAGTGGTGGTCACCGTATAGGCAACCCATTGCCCATCGGGGCTAATTTTGGGGTTAGCCACACGCTTTAACGCCATAACATCATCAATGGTTAAATGATCCGATGCGATTGGTTGCTGTTGTGCTGTGGTTTGACCAGCAACGATAAACCCTATCAACCCAACAGCAGCAACGGTGCGACGAAATACAGACATGACCATAATCACTCTCCCCAAAACAGCACGCAGTATGAATTGAGAAACTATAATCTGACAATAGCGAACTGGCAATGTCCGACTTCCACAACAAACTAGCAAAATCTGGCTGGCATGTTGAGCAGTTACCTTAAGGGACAATTTGCAGCGGCGGTTGTTTCATCGTATCTGATCGCGGGAGAATTTCGCGCTTACTGGATGACCATGAGATCGACGCAAAATCCCCACACTGATCACAAGTCGGCGCAAAATATCCCTGTACATTATTACATGAACCACACAACCAAAAGCCCACATCAATGGCATTTTGGCGCTGCTCTTTAAGTTGTCTAATCCGATTTTGATCAACATTATCCGATTGATTTAAAAGCAATATTTCTAAAGCAACAGCGCGTTTCCAATTGGTCTCTTTTACCACATCGCTAATCAAAGCCTTGGCCTCATCAAAATGCTGTGCTTTAAAATGGGCCTCTGCTAATAACAGCCTGCTAAGCGGGTGATTGGGGTTTTTATCAGTGAGTCTTGTCAGTCGCTTGAGGCGCTCAGTGGGGCGTTCGTTTTGCACCATATCCACATAAAAATCACTTAGATCAGGATGGGGGTTTTTCTTCCATGCCTCAATGATCATTTTTGCAGCCTGCGACTGTCGTCCCTCACGTATTTCCAGTCCCGCCAAATGCACCAAGGCAGGCACAAAAGCATCATCACCTTTAAGCGCAGCCTTATACTGCTGGCGCGCGGCTTTATAATCTTGCGCTTGCATGTCTTCATGCCCAACCTGCATAGTCAGTATCACTTTAAAGCGCTGCAGGTCTTCTGCTGTAAACACCTTTTGCTTTTCCAAAATGGGTAAATGGCTTTCTGCATCGCGCCAATGGCCTGTTTTCAGCCACACTTGAAACTGAGTTTTAAGGGCCCATTGGCTGGTCGGTTCAATTTTAATGGCCTCTGCCAGCAACGGCAGGGCAGTTTGATAACGGCCATGATTAAGCGCTTCACTGATTAGGCCACGCATGCCAATGAAGCGGGTTTCATCGCTCTCGGCCAAAGATTTAAACGCCGCCTCTGCCTTGGTCTTATCACCCAACATTTGGGCATTTTGCGCCTCCAAAATATGGGTCATGGGTTGCGGTGGTAGCAATAATTTGGCTTGTCTTAATTGTTTTTCTGCGGCAACGCTATCACCGCGCGCTAAAGCCAGAACTGCTTGATTCATGGCGTCCAGCCCACGGCGCTGACGATTTAGGGTGCGGTTGGGGCCCGCAAAAGGTGCGTCTTTGGTAAGCCAATGCCATAAACGCTGCAACAGCAAAAAAGCGATGATGATTAAAGCCATCAAAACAGCCAACACCGCAAAGCTGGTGCGCAGTTCGGTTTGTTGCCATTCAATCACCACCCGGCCCGGATGATCAGCCAGCCAAGCAAACGCTGCCCCAAATAACAAAATCAGCGAAAATTGCCAAAACAGCCGCTTCATGGATTAGGCCTTTCAGCACCCACATTTCTGGTGCTTTCTGCCATGGCAGTTGATAAAAGGCTATCACTGGCGCGCATTGCAGCCACGTGATCACTGGCGCTTTTTATCCAATTTTCAAACGCTGCTGCAGGCCCACTGGAAAGGACCGATAATTCCGCCAGCGCTGTGGCAATGTCCCCTTGATTAACGGCGGTTTCAGCGCGGTTTAAGATGGCATCCCGGCCAGATCCCTCAGTCACATCCGTACGCCTTACCTGCACAAGACCCGCTAAACTATTCTTAGTTTGCTGCCACCAACCCGCATCTTCTGCCACGTCTTGCGCCTTAAGCGCCTCATCCATGGCATCAGAAAATCTGGTTAAAATCACTTGCCGCGGCAACAATCCACCAGCGGCATGGTCAGACAAAACCACCACTGCATCTTCAAATTGAACCCGTTGCATCGCAGACTGTTCTAACATCAAGGCTTTAATCACGTTCAATTCCGATACAAACGATCGCCCATCACTAACAGCTTGCTGGATACGTGCTGAGGTAATCGCAAAATAGGTGGCATTATCACCCAATTGTTGCGCCGCCATCAATGTGTTTTGCTGTTGCTCCAATGTGCGCAAGCGCGTCATCATCGATGATAATTGACTTTGCATCTGGCTTGATGGCTGGGTAACGGCATCATCTGTTCTGGTTGATTGATTTTGTAGGGCCAATGCCTCTTGCACCTGCTGCTCTAGCGATGCCATTTGCGTTGCCATTTGATCCATCCGTGCCTGATAATCTTGCTGCAATTGCATCAAACCAGCCTCATCAGACTGTGGGACGCCGCCAATATCATTCCCCACATTTGTCGCGGACCTTTGATCCAACAAGACCTCAAGATCAGCAACTTGGTTTTCTAAATTTTGAAGACGCGCAGAGGCATCACTGGCATTAGCGCCAGACTGATCAGATCCCGCCGAGGTCATTGTCCCACCGTTGCTTTCCAGCATATCAACCCGCGCAGCAAGGGCGCTGATCATCGACATGCTTTCTTCATCAAGGGTATCAACACCTTGTGCCATCAATTGCAGACGGTTTTTAAGGTCACGTATATCGGCATTTATGTCGGTGATGGCATCGCGCACATTGGTATCAACATTGCCACGCGCCAAATCAACTTGTGAAGTTTCTGGCATTAAATTAGGGAACCAGCGATACAGCCCATCTTCAACCCAAGGCGAGGCATAAAGCCCTGCAATGAACACCACCAGTGATGCCGATGTAACCCAACCTGCCTTGGTTTTAAAGCTGCGTTTTTCCTTGTTTGTTGCCGTGTTTGATCCTGATGACCTTGCACTTGCAATACCTTCATTACTATTGCCGCCACCGCTTGCTTTATCACGGCTTTTCTTATCATCACCCTGACCTTTGTCGGTGTCTTTCGCTGGGGCTTCTTCAAATTCGCCGTCGATAACCGCATCACTTTTAGACGAGGTTGAGGCCTTTGCAGAACCGCCCTTTGAAGACGTTGCCTTGGCCGATTTATCAGCGTTTGATCCTGCTTTTTCCGTCATTCTTTTATCCCCAACGCCTTAAACAAGCTTTCCTCAGTGGCTTTTGCGGCTGTTATAACCTCTTTCCAAGGGCCCTTTTGTGCGGCATCAGCAACCGCAGGGCTAAGACAAACCGCTGTCATAGATTTAAGGTAACCCGAAGCGCTTAAACTTTCAATCAATGACATAAATGTGGTGATGGTTCGTTCAGAATAAAACAGCACATGGGTAATTTTTTGCGATTTTAAAGACTCAAATGTTGAAGCCGATAGCGATTGAGCCGACACTGCCTCATAAACCGCGTGGTGATGACAATCAATGCCCATGGATTGTAGATGGCCTGAAACATCCCCCCGCGTGTGAACGCCGGCCACATGCAGCCAGCGCCCCATCACCATTGGTTTTTGAACACGCCTGTCATCGCCTATATGGCGGATTAAGGTTTCGCTATTTTCTGCCACCAAAAGGGGAATACCAAAACCATAATCACGGGCTGCTTGGGCGGTTTTTTTACCCACACATAAGCACGGCTTTGAAGCATCTAATAAGCCACCAACAGCCAACACCTCAAAAACCCGAACACTGCTGAAAATATAGCCATTTGCTGCCTGAAAAGTTGTTTTATCTGACTTCTTTAAAAGGCTTTTAATGGTCAGCAATGGTTCAATAATGACCTCACCCACACTCGCTTTTTTTAGCTGGCTTGCAGTTTCATCCCCAGCGGGTTGAGGGCGCGTGATAAGCACCGACATATGTGCATTATTTAGCAAAAGATAAGTCCCCCATATTGACTTATGTGATCGCCTTTAATTGTTCAAAAAACGCCTCACCCGCTTGCTGTTTAATGGCGATACCAGCATCATGCCCCAAAATCTCAGCGTCTTGGGCAAGGCCGTGTTTTTCAATCTCAAAACACTGTTTCCCATCAGGGCTTAACACCTTGCCTTTCAGGGTGATCTTTCCTCCCAAAAGAGTGGCAAGGGCAGCAATGGGGGTTCGGCATGACCCATCCAAAACCCTTAAAAAGGCCCTTTCTGCCATCACCGCCAACAACGTATCACGATGATTAAGCGGCTTTAACAAATCATCAATAGATGCATCATTTTGCCTTGTTTCGATGCCGATAGCGCCTTGGGCGGGGGCGGGCAACAAGGTTTCAATGTCAACGGTTTCGGTGATATGCTGTTGCATATCCATACGATTTAAGCCAGCCACCGCAAGGAAGGTAGCATCGACCTCATCAGCGGCTAATTTTTTCAAGCGAGTTTGTACATTACCGCGAAATACAACCGTTTCCAAATCAGGCCGCAAGCGTTTCAATTGCGCTTGACGACGCAGGCTAGCCGTGCCCACAACCGCGCCCTTTGGCAAATCCATCATACTGCTGGCTTTTAAGCAGATGAAGGCATCGCGTGGATCTTCACGCTCTAAAAAGCAGGTCATTTTAAGGCCATCGGGCAGCATGGTTGGCATATCCTTGGTGGAATGCACAGCTAAGTCAATGCGGCCATCCAGCAGGGCCGCTTCAATTTCTTCGGTAAACAGCCCCTTGCCACCTATTAGATTTAAAGCGCGATCTAGCACCCTATCGCCCTTGGTGGACATGGCTACCAATTCAATATCGTCAG